>VERM01000001.1 GCA_018882645.1 Ferruginibacter sp. | reverse complement strand
ACTATTACAACCGCTGCTGGCCTGACCAAAAGTGCAGGTAAAATTATTATCAGCAATCTGACAGTGAGTAGCACCCGAAATAGTAACCTGAGATTTACAATCGGCTTTAAGATTGGCGTACATGCCTTGTTGCGTTGATGGAGGAACAATACAGTCGTTGCTCCCCGAAAACAACAGTGACGGTATATTTACTGAGCCCGCTGCCGTAGTTGCAGATGGATTGGTTTCAGCAGCAGCCAAATTGAACAATGCATAAATATCAGGATTCCCTGATGCGGCGGCTAGAAAACTGCATCCTCCTCCCATAGAATGTCCGCCTACTGCAGCTTTTGAAGCAACGCGTCTGAAAAGAAAAGATGCGGGATCGCTTCCGGATTGAATAATGGCAGAACAGAGATAACTCAAATCTTTTCCAAAATTCTCATGTGAGGGAGAAAATCCTGACTCCGTTGTAGGAAATGCTACTATATATCCATAACGTGTAAGCGTATCCGCCAATTTGGTATATGCCGATGCAGGCAATACAAATCCATGTCCGAATACAACAACAGGAAAAAGATTTACGCCGGATGCAATGGCCACATTGTTGCCGGCAGTGTTTGCCGGATAATACACATCAGTTGTGATGGATCTTCCAGGGCGAGACGGATCGGAGTATGTAACGGAACGGAATCCTCTTTGATAAAAAGGTTGAGCATCAGCTATAATAGTAAAGAATATTAGAGCAGAACAAATAAGGTATTTGAACATAAAGAATTTATTTTCTCAGGTTTAAACAATCGATTTTTCCCGAATCAGTAATTGCAAGAAATTTTCTAATACTGGATATTATATAAGACAAACTTCTCAGCCAAATTGTTTTCACGTTTGACCTGAAAAATAAAATAATGACGTTGATACTACTATTCTTTTATCCCTGCATTCTTTCCAGCTGCTTTTTCAACTCAAACATTCGGTCTCTTAACCTCGCGGCTTCCATAAAATCCATATCACGTGCCGCCTTCTCCATCGCCTTCTTAACCTTAGCTATGGCTTTCTCCATCTGGGGGATGGTCGAATATTCATCCTGTTCTTCCGCCGCAAATGCAATCGGCTGGGTTTCATTTTGCAACGCATAAGGATTGGAAGGATCGTACCCCTTCACATCCAATACACTTCCCTGAGCCATCACCTGCTCTGTAGTTTTTTTTATAGTTGTGGGAATGATACCGTGTGCTGCATTGTATGCCAACTGCTTTTCTCTTCTTCGATTCGTTTCGTCAATCGTTTTCTGCATGCTTTGCGTGATACGGTCGGCATAAAAAATAACTTTACCATCCACATTACGGGCAGCCCTGCCTGCAGTTTGGGTAAGGCTTTTTTCATTTCTTAAAAAACCTTCTTTATCTGCATCCATGACAGCAACCAACGACACCTCCGGCAAATCAAGGCCCTCTCTCAATAAATTTACACCCACCAAAACATCTATCTTTCCCAATCGCAGTTCTCTTAAGATTTCCACGCGCTCCAGCGTATCCACATCGCTGTGAATGTATTTTGATTTGATGTTAATTCGACCCAGATATTTATTCATCTCTTCCGCCATGCGCTTGGTCAATGTTGTAACCAGCACACGATCTCCTTTCGTTATACACTTATCAATCTCATCCAGTAAATCATCTATCTGATTCAATGAAGGCCTCACTTCGATGGGCGGATCCAACAAACCCGTCGGTCTCACCACTTGTTCCACTACGACGCCCCCACATTTTTGCAACTCATACTCTCCCGGTGTAGCGGAAACAAAGACAACCTGGTTCGTTAGGTTTTCAAACTCATTGAAGTTCTGCGGCCTGTTGTCCAGTGCCGATGGCAAACGGAATCCATAATCCACCAATACAAGCTTGCGACTGCGATCGCCACCATACATGCCGCTTATTTGAGGAATAGTCTGATGGCTTTCATCTATGATGGTAAGGTAATCTTTAGGGAAATAATCCAACAGACAAAATGGTCTGGCTCCGGGATTTCTTCTGTCAAAAAAGCGAGAGTAGTTTTCAATACCGGTACAATACCCCAGCTCACGAATCATTTCGAGATCATAACTAACTCTCTCGTATATACGCTGCGCTTCCATCAACTTTCCTGAATTTTTAAAGTATTCCACCTGTGCGGCACACTCATCCTGTATTTCATTAATCACCTGTGCCATCATATCTTTCGGCGCAAGATAAAGGTTGGCGGGAAAAATTGCAGCATTCTCTACACTGCTGATGCGCTTGCCTGAAGAGAGCTCCAGCGTTTCAATGCTTTCAATTTCATCTCCAAAAAAACAAATGCGATAACCGAAGTCAACATAAGGAAGGTTAATGTCTATTGTATCGCCCTTTACGCGAAACGATCCTCTTTCAAAATCCCCCTGGCTTCTGTGGTATAATGAATTGACTAAAGCATGCAAAAATCCCTGCCTTGAAATCACTTGTCCTTTATGCAATCGAATGATTCCGTTTTCATATTCGGTTGGATTACCCATACCATAAATACAACTTACGCTGGCAACAATCACGATATCTCTTCTGCCGCTGAGCAACTGTGCGGTGGCCTGCAGACGAAGTTTATCCAGCTCTTCATTGATGCTCAAATCTTTTTCTATGTATGTATTCGACACCGGCATATATGCCTCCGGTTGATAATAATCATAATACGAAACGAAATAACCTACTGCATTCTCAGGAAAAAACTGTTTGAACTCACCGTACAACTGAGCAACCAGTGTTTTGTTATGTGTCAGCACCAGCGTTGGCCTTTCAATATTCTGAATCACATTCGCCATGGTGAATGTCTTCCCACTACCCGTAACCCCCAAAAGCGTCTGATAGGGTTCTCCGTCAAGTAAACCCTGAGTCAATTCAGCAATGGCAAGCGGCTGATCGCCGGCGGGTATATATTCGGAATGTAGTTTGAATGGCATGATTGGACATTAAAATTAATCAATTCGAGTGATCTGAGGGTTGAGAGGTTTGATAGGTAAAACCATTCAAACGTTTCAAACGTTATCAACCTTTGAAACCTCATTTATTAATGCTACCTTTGCGGCGACAAAAACAAGGATTTTTGCAGCTTTCATCAAATAATCAAAAATCCGCAAGCAAAATATGAATATTCGCAACATAGCCATTATTGCTCACGTAGACCATGGCAAAACAACGCTGGTAGATAAAATTTTGCACGCTACGAAAGTCTTCAGAGAAAATCAGGAGACCGGCGAGCTCATCATGGACAGCAACGACCTTGAAAGAGAGAGGGGAATTACCATTTTTAGTAAAAACGCAGCCGTTGTATATAAAGACACCAAAATAAATGTCATCGATACCCCCGGTCACTCGGATTTTGGTGGCGAGGTAGAGCGCGTGTTGAAAATGGCCGATGGCGTGATATTATTGGTGGATGCCTTTGAAGGACCTATGCCTCAGACACGCTTTGTTTTACAAAAAGCATTACAACTCAACCTAAAGCCAATTGTGGTAATCAATAAAGTGGACAAACCCAATTGCCGTCCCGATGAAGTGCACGATGCAGTGTTTGAATTATTCTTTAATCTGGATGCTACAGAAGAGCAGCTGGATTTCCCTACCTATTATGGTTCAGGAAAAAATGGTTGGTTCAATGATTCGCTGACGCCTATAGATAATATAAATCCTTTGCTGGATGGCATCATCAAACATGTGCCCGAACCAAAAGTAAATGAAGGTTCGCTGCAAATGCAGATTACTTCATTGGATTATTCTTCTTTCCTGGGAAGGATTGCCGTGGGTAAAGTAGCCCGCGGTGTTATCAAAGAAAATCAGCCCATTGCATTGGTGCAGGCAGATGGCAGCATCAAAAAAATGCGCGTAAAAGAACTCTATGTGTTTGAAGGAATGGGTAAGAAAAAAGTGAGCGAAGTAAAAGCTGGAGATATATGTGCAGTGGTGGGTCTGGAAGATTTCAATATTGGAGATACCATCGCCGATCAGGAAAATCCGGAGGCATTGCCGGTTATCAGTGTGGATGAGCCAACCATGAGCATGTTGTTCAGCATCAACAACTCTCCGTTCTTTGGTAAAGAAGGAAAGTTTGTTACAAGTCGCCATTTGCGCGATCGCTTGATGAAAGAAACAGAAAAAAATCTGGCTCTTCGTGTAGAGGATACCGATAGTGCCGATAGTTTTTTAGTGTATGGCAGAGGTATTCTTCATTTGGGTATCCTGGTTGAAACCATGCGAAGAGAGGGATTCGAGCTGACTGTCGGACAGCCACAAGTATTGGTTAAACAAATTGACGGGGCGAAGCATGAGCCTTATGAGATATTGGTAGTTGATGTTCCCAGTGAGTTCAGCGGTCGCGTTATTGATATGGTTACACAGCGAAAAGGAGAAATGTTGGTTATGGAAACCAAAGGAGAAATGCAACATCTTGAATTTGAAATCCCCTCACGCGGATTGATTGGATTGAGAAGCAGCATGCTGACCAATACTGCAGGTGAAGCTGTTATGGCGCACCGTTTCAGCGAATACAAACCCTGGAAAGGAGCTATACCCGGCAGAAACAATGGCGTATTGTTATCCAAAACAACGGAAAAAACAACCGCCTACTCTATTGATAAATTACAGGATCGCGGACGTTTCTTTGTAGATCCGGGAGATGAAGTATATGCGGGACAAATAATCGCAGAACACATCAAGCCGGGCGATCTGGTCGTCAATGCTACGGAAGCAAAAAAATTGACCAACCATAGAGCCAGTGGCAGCGATGATGCCAGCAGGGCTGCGCCAAAAATCCTGATGACACTGGAAGAATGTATGGAATACATTCAACATGACGAATGCATTGAAGTGACTCCCAAAAGTGTGAGACTCAGAAAAAATATTCTGAACGAAGAGGATAGAAAACGCGCGAGTAAATCACTGGCTCAGGAAGCGAATTGAAAATATGTTTAGCGATGGTCTTCGACCGGCGATATGCAACAAATTCTTTGGGGCTTCACCCCTAAGCAAAAAACATATATCCCACGGTTTCAACCGTGGGGAAATGAAACATCACACAATCAGGATAGTTATCTTAATTTTATAACGGAATAGAAATAGAAGGAAGAATGTAGCGGACCTGTTTAAAGTTGTTGAAAATTGTTGAAGGTTGTTGAAACTCAACTATTTTCAGCCATGTTCAACCATACTCAACTTTTACACTGCGAAACCAGCTACCTAATAAATAAACTGACGATTTTTATACAAATTCAGTATATTCGCTGACGGTTTTTTACATTTTTATGGTTCAGCGTTCAATTTTTAATAATATATTAAGCAGAATTTATGAGCAAAAAGTAACTGTTTTGCTTGGCGCAAGGCGAGTTGGAAAGACGAGTCTCCTCAAATCCATTCTATCTGATTATAAGGAAAAAGCACTTTGGTTAAACGGAGAGGATATTATTGCAGCAAGCATGTTGCAAGAAAGAAGTATCTCTAATTACAAAAGATTATTGAATGGTTATAATTTACTGATTATCGATGAAGCTCAGTACCTTGAAGATATAGGCCGGAAAGTGAAACTTATGATTGATGAAATTCATCCTTTGCACATTATTATTACCGGCTCAAGTGCTTTCGACTTGATACAAGAAAGCGAACCATTGGTAGGCAGAACCATCACCTATAATTTGTATCCCATAGCGCAGAATGAACTTTCAGCAACAGAGAATTTATTGCAAACAAGAGAGAATTTAAATGAACGATTAATTTATGGAAGCTATCCGGAGGTAATCAATCTTAATGAACCTTCCAAAAAAGAACAGTACCTGTTTGAATTAGCCAACACCTATCTGTTAAAGGACATTCTTGCTTTTGAAAATGTAAGGAGTCCACAAAAGTTAAAAGATCTACTTGTACTGATTGCTCATCAAATCGGTAAGGATGTTTCACTGGATGAGCTCGCTCGTGCATTGTCTATCAGCAAAAATACCGTTGAGCGGTATCTCGACTTATTATCAAAGGTCTTTATTATTTATAAAATATCAGGATACAGCAGAAATCTCAGAAAAGAAGTTTCAAAAAGTAATCGCTGGTATTTTTATGATAATGGAGTTAGAAATGCGGTGATAAATAATTTCAGTCTGCTCGCAACGAGGCAGGACGTTGGATTATTATGGGAAAACTATATCATTTCGGAAAGAGTAAAATTCAACGCTTACAACAACAATTATGTAAATTATTATTTCTGGAGAACCTATGATCAACAGGAGATAGATTTGATAGAAGAAAAAAATAATTTAATTCAGGCGTATGAAATGAAATGGAAGCAAAACAAGACAAAAGTCCCCATTGCTTTTTCAAAATCATATCCCGAAGCTTCATTTAATAAAATCAATCAGGATAATTATCTTAATTTTATTACGGAATTGAAATAGAAGAAAGAACGTAGCGGACCTGTTTAAAGTTCTTGAAAATTGTTGAAGATATTTTAAATTCAACAACGTTCAACCATATTCAACCATATTCAACTTTTACACTCAATGAAAACTGCAATTAACATCTTATTACTTTCAGTTTTTTTCTTATTGACAAGCCACCTCGCTTCCGCCCAATGTGCCATGTGCACCAAGACCGCCTCTCAGTTGGGTGAAAAACCTGCTTTGGGATTGAATAACGGGATTCTGTATTTGATGCTGGCACCTTTTGCAGTTATGGGATACATCGGATACAGATGGTGGAAAGGAAGAGTTACTGAAGAGGGAAAAAATGACGAATAACTACTTCTTTAAAACTTCTCTACAAACTCGTAAAGATTAAACGCATTTACTGTTGAATGTTTTTTAATTTCTTGCAGCAGATTCATTTTGTCAATGTCTTTCATCCGTTTTTTCAGAATGAGTGTCCATACTTTTTCAGTAAGTAAATGAAATTTTTTTTCGTTGGTAGAAATTCTCTCTAAAGAATTGAATATAGCATAATATAATTCATCAATTCCTTTTTTTTGTGAAGCAATGGTTTTAACAATCGGCAATTCATGCGAATGTGTCGAAAAAGCAGGTGCAAGCATTTGTCTGAGATTGTTGACAAAAGCATCGGCTCCAGGCCGATCAGATTTATTCACCACAAAAACATCTGCAATCTCCATCAGTCCGGCTTTCATAGTCTGTATTTCATCTCCCGCTTCGGGGACAATTGCAACAACAGTAACATCCGCCAGACCCACAATTTCAATTTCACTTTGTCCGACCCCTACAGTTTCGATAATGATATAATCAAATCCTGCAGTTTTAATTACATCAGAGATTTCGATTATTTTGGGATTCAAACCTCCTAATGATCCTCTTGTTGCCAAAGACCGTATATATACATTAGGATTATTGTACCATTCACTCATGCGGATTCTGTCACCCAGCAAAGCCCCCATATTAAAAGGAGAAGAGGGGTCGATGCACAAGACTGCAACTTTTTTTTGAAGAGAAACGATGTGTTCAATCAATGCATCCGTCAGAGTGCTTTTTCCCGCACCCGGAGGGCCGGTGATACCGATAATCGGAGTTGTAGATATCTCCAGCGACTTTAAAAAATCCTCATGTCCTTCTGCTTCATTTTCAACAAATGAAATGGCTCGGGCCAACGATTTAATATCGAATGATTTTATTTGCCTTGAAATGCTTTTCCAGTCTTGCATCAAAACGAAACGATTGTTATAAAATTTTCTTTATGATATCTATTAAATATTTAGCCCTGTTGGTATTCAAATGATATTTCATTAAATGCGCTTTTGCATTCTTTGTCATTTCTTCTCTCAAAGATACATTACTAAGGTAATAAGTCATTTTATCCAGCATATCATCAAGCGTATCGTCGCAAAATTCGACATGCTTACCTTCTTCAAAATTATTGGGAATGACGATTTGGGGACGCTGACTGATCATAAACCTCCCCACCGCCGAAACTTCCCAGTATCGCATAGTGTCCCATCCTCCGCCTCTCAGGTTAAGTACCATTTTACATCTTGACAATTCCTTTAAATAAAACAATCCCTTTCGTTTGTATTTTTTAAAATCCAGTCCAACGCTTGTCCCATTTTCGTCGCAATCAAATTTTCCTTTCAACAAATTCAGTGCTTTCTCTCTAACAGCAGGTTTCTGCTGTGCCCAGAAAGAGATATCGTAGCTTTTTTCCTCTTCAGTTAAACTTTCTATATTGATATGGTAATGAAAAGAAAAGGGAAAAGGATATACATTTTTAAGATTGCCGTGAAGATCAGGAAAAAATTCTCTCTTACAAATAAGATCAAATGGTCGTTTTTTAATGAATTCAAGATAATCATCTCCTGCTCCCAATCTGAAGAAATCACCACCTATCTCTTCTTTATCGCCACCGTCTAGAAAAACAATTGGCTTACCATGCACTTTGGATAAAATATTATTCAAAGTATCGAGTGCGTCTTTTTTTGCAGAACCAAGTATGACAGCATCAAAAGAATTAAAATCAGGCTTGATAAAAGGTTTTAATGAGAATCCGGTATAACCAAGATTTTTTGGGTAGTTTTTAACAGGAAGATGGTATTTGTAATTCCAGGGGTAATCCACCACATTCGAGGCCCCCAATAGATGAACCAATCCGGAAAAAGTCAGATCCTGCAGATAGTCAAATTGTTTGCTATTGATAAATAGGAGCTTCATTTAGCTTATTTTTTGCAAGCCGTTTTTGCAGAAAAATTTTCCCGCTTTTATTTTATCATTCATGAATGAAGTACTCTTTATTTCCTTTTCCTGATCAAATCTTTGCTCATGCCACAAATGGTATACAATAGACAAATTTCTTACAGAAGCAAATTCGATACCGCCCCTTTTTTTAAATCTCCATTCGATATCTGAATCTTCGCCTCCTCCGGGAAAAGTATAATCTTCATCAAATCCATTAATCGAAAGCAAGTCGGCTTTATTGATTCCCATGTTACAGCCGAGTAAAATTCCTGAGCTCTTCTTCTTTGAGAATCGGTTGAGAATAGGAAAAAACAATCCATCTTCAATTCGCTTGCACCCATATCGCATAAGGTTGATAAAATGAAGTTTACTTGTTTTACGATTGTTAAGAATTGATTGAGACAGCTTTTCACTCAACATAACTCTTCTTCCGTACAAAACGACACCGGATCTTTTATGTTTAACATAAGAAGCTACAAATTTTTTATGAGGTATACAATCGCCATCGATGAAGATTAAAAAATCACTGTTTGCGGCAACAATTGATTTATTTAGACATGCACATTTATAAAATCCTTTGTCTTCCTGTGAAACATGTATAATCGAATAATTGAGTGAATGTCGGATTTGATTTATGAAGTCAATGGTTGAAACTTCGTTATCATCTTCAGAAATGATGACTTCAAAAGTATCTTGGGTATTTTGTTCATTCAATGCCAATAATATGACTTCCAATGCCGGGAGATTTTTATAGTATGATATGATAATGGAGGCCGCTGGCATCAAGATGTCATTTCATTTTTAATAAGAGATTTAATTAATATAGCATATCGCTCCGAAATATGCTCTATGCTGTGTTGACGAATCACATATTCATACGCCCTTTCGGTTTGCTCTTTTGCCAATAATGGATTGTTCATAATGGTATCAATTCCCTCGACAATCATCATCGGCTTGTTTATTTCACAGGTTATACCTCTGTTTTCGTTGATTAAGTCCTGTAAACCGCCTGCATGGGTAGAAACGACAGGGACTTTATATATGAATGCGTCTAGTACGCTGCTGCAAAGTCCTTCATTGGATGATGTCATGATAAAAACATCCATTGCAGCCAAATAGTCATTTACATTCTCAACAAATCCCATTAAAAAATACGTGTCTTTTAAATTGTATTGATCAATCAAACGAATCATTTCATCTTTCATCTTACCCTCACCAAAATGCAAAAAAATAAAATCATCTCTTTTTTGTTGTAGCAACCGAACCACTTCGATATTGTCCAATGGATTTTTTTCGGAAGTCAATGCTGCTATAGTTCCTATGATTTTCTTTTGATGAGGATTTACTTTTTTCAATCTCTCTTCAATAGCATTGGGATGAATGGGTTTCTCAACAACAACATCCGAGATGATCTCTACATCGTTTCGGGATGAAAACTCGGCAACTATATTCTTAACTGAACTGCTTATTGCAACAATTCGATCACAGAGACGATATTTCAATCTTGTCAACCGACCTTTTGGACGAAAATTTATTCTTCTGGTAAAAATGATTTTTGCGTTGTGAAAGGGCTTAGATAAAATACAGTAGGTTAGGATTTTTGAGCCCTGCGCGTGGAGTATATCAAACTTCCTGCCATTTCTTATCAAAAAAAACAAGACAGACAGCGTGGATGTTAATGGATATACTTTAATGTTGTTTTCAATTGCTTTTTTCTCAAGAGCAGAACCGCTTCTGCAAACCAAATGAACATCAAATCCTTTTTGAATCAATCCGATTGCATTGAAGACAGTTTGTCTTTCTCCTCCTCTCCAGGATCTTTCAAAATTTAATGATAAAATGTTCATTCTGTCATTTCGTAAATCTAATGATATCGTCTTTAACTTCAACTTTATACGAGGCGTCCTTTGATTGGATATAATTTGTCAAAGCATCAATTGTTGGATAATCTCCCTGACCATTAAAACACCTTGCATCATCAACTAATAGTATGTGGCTAAAACGTTTATCTGTGAAAATTGAATCAATTTCCTCAAAAATCGGACATTCTTTATCCCCTTTTGCTGTTTCCCCGGCAGAATAATGACCATCCAGCCAAAATACAGCCGGGCCTTTCAGTTGCAACATAACATCTTTTAATACTTTTCCGCTGTCGCCTTGTAGTATAGCTATGTTGTTATAAGAACGAAATTTGTCCCTGGCATCCTGCCATAGTTTTTCACTCAACTCAATAGAAAAAATCTGTTTAAAATACCCCATCTGAGCTTCTACCATATCACCCCTGAAGGTGCCCGTTTCAACAAGAATATCGATCCCTGATTGTTTTTGGTAAGACTGAATGGCAAGCTGTTTAATGATATGTGGGGTAGGCACAGGACACCCTTCGCTATACCATTTATTGATAATTTTATTTTTTTTCTTTTCTTTAAGATTATTTTTTATTCTCTCAATAAAAGCAATTGCCATAATTTATTTTTTAGTCAGCTCAAAGATACCACATCCATAACTGCATCCAAAGTTATTGTCGATGTCATTTGAGGAAAGCGATACATCTTCATGCAAATTTCCCGCATCATCAACAAATGAAAACGAATCCATGTAATATTTCGGCTCAAACAAATCAAGCAGATAGCGAACAGAAAATACACGATGAGCATTGAATTCAATTCTTTGCGGTCCAATTGGTGTTGAAAAATAAAACCGTCCTCCTTTTTGTAAAATTTGTTCTATGTTGGCTAGTGCTTTTAAGTGCCCGTTATAATCAATGCTGTCTCCATAACGACCAAGACCAAAATGTTCGATTGCATGTAAAGAAGAAATCGAATCACAATAACCAATCAGGTCGGGTGTAAGCTTTGTTAAATCTGCTCTTTTGAAAATGATATTTTTGATTTTATTTTCTTGCTCTCTGATATCAAAAACCTCTATTTCGCGATACGAAGCCACATGTGCCACAAAGCCATCAGTACGAGACCCTATATCAACATGCTTGGTTGGTTTATTTTCAAAGATTTTTCTGGCAATCAATAAATCCTGATGAAAATAATGTCCGGATGCAATGCCGGACTCAGCATGTTTTTCATTAAGGATTGGACGAAATTTCCCAAAAGGAAATGCCTTATCGTTTCCTTTTTGTTGAATGAGATTCTTTAAGTCTTTTTTATACTCAAAATAAGTCTTGATTTTTTTTATCATACTCTACATTAAAATGAATTGTTTATTCGAATCCATGATTCAGGAATCAGATCATTGGAACCTGTATGATGTGGCATCCACTTTGCCGGAGCTATCACTATTTTATCCGGATTCGGATTCAACCAGGCCCCCCACCAGCTGAATGAACTGTTGGCAATGACATTGTGTTTGCACAAAGACATTAAATGCATGTCTTCATAACTCTTCTCTCCGACATTCCAGTCAACCGGTATTAAATTCTGATTGCTAAAATTTTCTTTTACCCATGTCATATCATCAGAAAAAATATAAAACACAGGATTTTTTACTCTTTGCTGAATATATTTTACTGCTTCATTGTAATAATTCAAATCCAAAGAAAAATTTCTTCCGGACTGAAGATAATCGCCTCTTCTTATATGTATACTGACCGAGCTGGTTACAATAATCTCATCTGAAATTTTTTTATTTTTTTCGTCTCTCAAAGCAGGAAACTTAAACTCATTTCTAAGTCCGACTGAAAAATCAGAAAAATATTTTTCAGACTGCCAGTACCCTTTTAAATAGCCAAAGCGAACTTCACTCAACTTATGATTGTATTTATACTGATCGATAAACTTTTCTTTATAAGGATGCTTACCAATCCAATAAAGCAACTTGGTTATCTTTGAAAAGAACAAGTTTTGCAAATTGGTAGAATATTTCAATCTCAATGAAAATATTTTTTCGATTTCAAATCCATTGTGGTTTTTTTCTTTTTCAAAATGAGACAAATCAACTTTTGGTTCAATACCTTTTTTTAAAAAAGAATAATATAGTCCGTACAAGAACATTTGATTTCCCAAGCCGCCTGAAAATTGTATGATCACCATTGTTGAATATAAATCGCGATTATTTTCTGATAATGATATGATTTGTAAATGTAAATAATCTCTTGCCCGTCAAATTTTCAATCCACTGCAATATTCTGTATTTCAATTTCATCTTTTTTCGGGAGATATCGAGTTCAATATGCCAGTTTTTTTGATTGATTCTATCCCGCATCACGGCAGGGTGTGTTTCTGTAAATTTCTTTAAAGAATCAAAGCTTCCATAGTCAAAATAATCTTCCTCTGCTTTTATTTTATTGACCAAATTATCATCCTCAAACCATAATTCGGCCATATTTTTTTGCTTGATCTTCATCTGTCGGGGATTTTTAACCCATCCGTAATGATATACATATGCATTGATCAAAGCCACATTGATTTTCCTGTTGGCGTGTTTTCTAAATCCCTGTGCGTCTCGATAGGAAAGAATATTTCTGTTGTTTCTGATAATCCTCGTTTCATATTTATACCATTTCCTGCTGTCGGCCACATAATCATACGTACCATAAAAGTGGAGATAGTTGAACAGCAGCCCTTCTACTTGATTATCCTGATGATACTGCCGAAGAGCCCACCTGATATTATCATGGTATTTCTCATGAACCACCTCATCTCCCTGAATATAAAATATCCAGTCGGTATCGGGCGATACATGTTGCAATGCCTTATTGGTTTCTATCGCAAGAATGCTCCCTCCTTTTCTTACGCTGAGATCCCAATGGGAATGAAAGATTTTAATTTTATCGGAACCGATATTCCGGATCAGGGTTTCTGTTTCATCTTCAGAGTCTCCTACAGACACTATCATCTCATCCACAACCGGAAGTATGGATTGAATGGCCTCAACAATCGGATAGTCATTGATGATTGCATTTCTGATGATGGTTACACCGCTTATTTTCATAAAAGAATGATAAAATTAGACGCTTTCGCTGAGAATAAAAAGTATTGGAAAGATCAAAGATTTTCAATGTAAACAAATAACTAATTTGCAGTTTTCTTGTTATTGATCAAAGATGACCAACTTCATTCCCATATTTCCTCTTTCGATTGTAGTTTTTCCGGGGGAAAAATTGAATCTGCATATTTTTGAGCCGAGATACAAGCAGTTAATCAAAGATTGTTTTGAAAATAAAAAACCATTTGGCATACCCGCTATCATCGGAGAAAAAGCAATTGAACTGGGAACGCTGGTGGAAATTGTTGAAATTTCTAAAATCTATGATGACGGAAAAATGGATATAAAGACCAAAGGGGTCTCTGTTTTTAAAATTTTAGAAATCATTAAAGACTTGCCGGATAAATTATACAGCGGAGCGATTGTTTCATACCTCAATAATTATAATAATGGCAGCAGAAATATGATGCATAAAATCATAGAAGATACCAGAGCTTTGCATCAGCATATAGAGGTCAACAAAAATTTCGGGAAACCGGATGAAGAGCTCATCAGCTTCGATATTGCTCATCATGTTGGCATGACCTCGGAACAGGAATACCAATTGCTCGAATACGAAAATGAATTGCACCGGCAGGAGTATATCAAAAGGCACCTTGCCAATATTCTACCGGTGGTGAAAGAAATGGAAAGTTTGAAAAAAAAGATTCGGCTGAACGGACATTTCAAGAATCTGGAAGGTTTCAATTTGAGTTAATCAAATCATCATCAGAGCTTGGTCATTGTGTATTTCCCAGTATGAAAATTTATTCTGATTCTGTAATTTCCGCTTGTAGGAGGTGCCAGTAAATCAGAGCCTTGTGAACAAAGCATATCACCAAGTGGATTGTTGGAGTTGTTCGTATATCCAATGCCTCCGTATTTGCTGTTCCAATTACCATATACCGGAACGAATAAAAAACTTCCTCCACCATTGAGGGTGATGGATGACAGTTCATACTCCGAATTGCTTAGCTTCGTAAACTTCTGACTCAGTACTGGAGCCTGTCCGTTACTCATCCATCCTGCCGGTGTTGCACTTCCTGTGATAAAAATTTCGTTTGATGTCGGAGGTGTAACTTTATTCAAAGCACCGTATATGGTGTATCTCCCGGTTTGAAAATCAACCAATATATGATAGTTGCCGGTTACAGCAGGCGCTTTCATGTTATTTCCATTCAATCTGAAAACATCGCCATTCGTATTGTTATTCAATGCAGTACCCGTAAAACCGTATACTTCAGTGAAACTTCCGTACACAGGTACAAATAAAAAACTTTCATCGGCAGTCAGTCTAATAGAAGGAATTTCATACAATGTGGGCGTAACCCTAATCATCTGCTGAGACGTCAGATCCGAAGCTCCCGACTGCATCAAACCTCCTGGAGTTGCCGTTCCGGTAATGAATAATTTTGATGTTGCGGGAATCTTCACTGCAACCGAGTTATTCGTTCCGGCTACAGTAAGGCCAAATCCTCTATTGACTTTAATGGTTGCTCCCTGCAGCTCATTTAGTTTTCTGCAAATGGCAGTCGATTTGATTACGGGAAAATAAGTGACGGGCGTTTTAATGGTTACGTCTGTTGTTGCATTGGGCACAGCGCCACAACTCCAGTTTGAAGCATTTGACCACAACGAATCTACTGATCCGTTCCATTGATTATTTGAAATCAGACAAGTTGAAGAAGAGACACGGCTTCTGATTACAGACTGTGGTAAAGAGCCGAACCCGTTTACAAAATCTACTCCGACGTTTGTAAGATTACAATAACTCATGATTGTTCCCTTCCAACCGGCAGGCAAGGCATTTATATTTATTGTAGAAGAACATGTACTACACCCTCCAGATACCGATTCAACAGGATAGCAATTGTCAATCGCTCCGCAGCTGCCACCCGAGCCCGTATTCCAGCCGCACCATTGAGTATGGTATGAACCGAGATTATGTCCCATTTCATGAGCAAGAAGATATACATCCGGGGAAAAAACAGGATAGTTGCTATAATAGCCGTAAATCTGAGAATAGCCATATGCATACGGACGATTGCACAAAATATTTATATAGGCAACTCCTCCAAGATTGCTGGGACCTCCGGCAACCAACATGGCAATATCTCCGTTAAATTTATCATCGAGTTTATTCCATCTGATTCTGAAGTCTTCAAGAGCATTGTCTCTTGTCGATGTTCTGTAGGGATCTTCAACAGACCAAACATTCAATTCCGAAAGCTCAATGGTTATACCTTCATTAAGGTATATTAAAGCAACCTGATTAAATAAACCATTGATATAATTTTGAACACTGGTTACATTAAAACCCCTGTTGTAATAAAATGCATAATCCACTTCCCAGTATACGCGCACTTTATTGCACAGCGTTGACGGCGCGAGCGGCCTGCTTTCAAACTTTACATCAACAGCATTTTTGACATGCTCCAAATCATTCGTGTAACAGGTGGGTTGTTTAGGTAAACTAATATTTCGACTGTTATAAAATATATACGCACTCTGGTCTTTCATTTTTCCGAGCACATAATTGCCGTTTTTATTGCAAAAAAATCCCATCACTTCTCCATTCGAAAATACACTGAGAGCAGCCAGAGAATTTGAATCTCCTTCTACATATCCGCGATAGTGAATTCCCATATCCCCAACCAATCTTTTTTTAAACCCTCCTTCCCCGATAATCCCAAATTGATAATCTGATGTTCCATTTATTTCAGACTGAACCAAATGGACTTTCATTTCAGTGCCATTATTTGCCGGGACCTGAAAAATCAACGCCTCAGTATTTTTTTGATACAAATCCAATAAATCTTTGTCGGCTGCAATCAATATGCTCGACTCCGGGATGGTCAACTGCGATTCATCGGAAATAACTTTGCGCTCAGAAATACTGAAGCATTTTAAAGATTCAAATAGCCTTCCTTTCTTTTTTTCATTTTCAACCTGATTGAACAATAAAGAACTTTTGCGAGTCTGCGCAGAAAGATTATTTATGAGTAATACAGTTAATAAAATAGATAAGAGTATCTTATACTTCATTGATAGTATATTTTAAACCTTGTATCAGATGGACAAGACAGCATAAAATATAATGAGGATCAATACAACTTGTATCAGTTATATGGCTTATGAAAATTGATTTATAACGTTAATACAAAAGAAAAAATAAATAAATTTACTTTCTTCCTTTTTTATCATCCCCGCCAAATGGAATAAAATTGTTGAATACGCCAAAAAATTGATTTTTCTTTTTGCCAACTTCAATAGTATATATACTAAAAAAAACATAGTCCTCTCTGTTGGAAAATTTATTTATCCATTCTGCAACTTGATCATAGTCAGTTATTCCCCCTATAAGTTTTACGGTCGATTGGTCTGCACCCATTTTTTTTGCAACCTCTGTTGCCAGAAAAGTTCCAAACTGTTTAGGCGTTGGATTTGTCTTATAAAGCGCAAACAAGAAAGCTACCAATATAATAGCCCAAAAAATATTACCGCCTCCTCCTGATCTTTTGTCTGAAAAATTGTCTTCCATAATATGATCAAATTGTCTTACAAAATATCACATAATATACTCATTACCAAAAATTTTATATTCAAATATTCTCCATTTGATTAAGCGTGAACCAAACTATACAATAAACAATTGAACTCATGCATATTATTGTATTTTTATGTGAACAAATATGTACTGGAAGATTAAATATTCAACATGATGAAGACCCTTTGCCTCGATTTTGGAAATACCAGACTGAAAGCTGCTGTTTTTTATGGTCAGACACTACGTGAGGAGATTCCCGTCAAAGAAAATTCCAGGGAAGCCATTCTCTCATTGATTGACCACTATAATCCTTCAAAAAGTATTTTGTCTTCGGTCATAAATCATGATCCTGAAATAGAAAATATCCTGAGCAACAAAACTCAATTCCATAAATTATCAGACAAGAGTAAAAAAAATTTCAGCATCCCTGTCAGCAAACCAGATACTATAGGCCCGGACAGACTCGCGTTGATGGCTGCGGCAGTGGATATATACCCAGGAAAAAATAATCTCGTCATCGGCATGGGCAGCTGTATCACATACAACTTTGTGGATCAGCGTGGGAGTTTTTTGGGTGGAGCAATTTCCCCTGGAATGGATATGAGATTTCGTGCCATGCATGAATTTACCGCAAAATTACCCTTGACTGGTGCTGACTGGAATTTTCCTTTGATAGGATACAATACCCCTACCAACCTGCAATCCGGAGTCATTCACGGCATTTGCGGAGAAATAGAAGGGTTTATAAACAGATATAGTGAAAAATTCGGCAATTTTAATGCCATCTTAACCGGTGGCAATGCGTTGCATTTTGCCAGTCAACTTAAAAACAGGATATTTGCCGACGCTAATTTATTATTTAAAGGATTGTATGTACTTAGTGAAATCAATAGCTGAGGGTTTGGGCAAAAATGTATTTCTGTTTTTTTCTTGCCTGTTAATACATAAAGGAATATTTGCACAGGAAAATTCGCCCTATTCAAGATATGGCGTAGGCGACATCCTTCCCAATCAAAATATTGCCACAAGAGCCATGGGCGGAATTTCTGCCGGATACTCAGATTTTGGACTTGTTGGATCTCCTTTTAACCTTAATCTTAACAATCCCGCCTCTTTGGGTGATCTATCCCACACTAAAAATTTTTCAAACACCATTTTCGATTTAGGTGGCGAAGTAGATGTAAGAACCCTGAGAAGCAATACCAATTTTGATAAATTCAGAGCAACCAATGTCATTCAGTCCTATCTCCAGGTGGGATTTCCAATAGCCACGAATAAAATGGAAAGAAGAGGAATGCAATGGGGACTTAGCTTTGGGCTTAGACCGCTTAACCGCATCAATTATAAAATTGAACAAAACAGTAGAATTCCGGGTGTTGACAGCATCAATACAATGTATGAAGGTTCCGGCGGAATGAATCAGGTCAATGTAAGCACCGGGTTTAAAATTATTGGCAAGGGCTCAAATAAAAATGAACTCAATATCGGATTGAGCAGCGGATATACATTTGGAAACAGAGATTATAGCAGTAAAACATCCCTGATAAATGATACCATTCCGTATTACAAATCAAACTATCAATCAAAAAGCAGATACGGAGGTTTTTTTCTAAATGCCGGCCTTCAGTATGAGATGCATTTAAAAAATGCGGGAAACCTCAGACTGGGCGCCTATTCAAATTTTCAACATAATCTTACCGCTTATCAAAACAGCATCAATGAAACATATGGCTTTGATGGAAATGGCGGTACTTTCGGCATTGATAGCGTATTTGCAAAAAAGGACGCAAAAGGAATTGTAACACTTCCTTCTACCTACGGAGTCGGTTTCACTTATCAGTCCAATAACAGACATTGGCTTATCGGAGCCGACTATGAATGGAGCAACTGGAATGATTATCGCTACTACAACGAAAGGGAATATACTGCAAGCAACTGGACAGCCAGAGCCGGCGTTGAATTTTATCCGGCCAACCCCAATACTGCTGCAACAAATAAATACTGGAGTTACGTAAAATACAGGGCGGGATTATATTACGGATCTGATTACATCAAAATCAACAATACCAGATATAACTACGCGGCAACAATGGGACTTAGTCTGCCGTTAACCACGCCAAGATATATACAAACCCGTGGAGAATTCGTATGTTTAAATACCACCGTTGAAATTGGCGGAAGAGGCAACAAGCAATCCTTAGGGTTAAGAGAAAATTTTGTGCGATTCAGTTTTGGCATATCAATGAACGCGCGGTGGTTTCAAAAGAGAAGCTACGATTAGGCAGATCTCTGAATTCATTACAGATGCATTTTAAGCAGATACATAATAGAATTTTCAGCTTCCTTACGGGGGCTTGTATTTTTTTATTGGGTTGTGATGCAGATGTTTCCAAAAAAAAAGAAGTTAAAATAAGAAAGACTGGAACAGAGGAAGCAAAAGACGTAGTTGTCAATTATACCATTGCTGGCAACACCAAGACCATACTGAAAAGTCCTTTAATGTACAATGTTCAGGAAGCTGTTCCCTATATAGAATTCCCAAAAACGCTTACTGCTGATTTCTACAACGATTCAGGTAAAATAGAAAGTAAACTTTTTGCCAGGTATGGAAAATACAACCAGAACTCCAGTGTTGTTTTTTTAAAAGATAGTATTACCATCATAAATATTCTCAAAGGAGACACCCTGTATTGCCAGGAGTTGCACTGGGATAGAAATAAAACAGGGACTGAGTTCTACACAGATAAGCCTGTTCGAATCCGAACAAAGACTGAAATCATTGATGGGAAAGGAATGGAATCGAGCCAGGATTTTAAAAACTGGCATATCCTGAAACCATTAGGAAGAGTCAGCGTTCCGGCTGCGCAATTCCCACAGTAGTGGTTGAAAGGCCTAGTAGTTTAAGGGTTAGTTATTGTTGCATACAACATTTAGACCATTAAACAATTAAACCTTTAAACGGTTAATTGGTTTTACTAACTTTATATACTCATCTAAAAAATAATAAAATGGAATATCGTCGCTTGGGAAAATCTGGCCTACAAGTAAGTACGCTTTCTTTTGGAAGCTGGGTAAGCTTCAGCAAACAAATCAATGATAAAACAGCAGAAGAATTGATGAGTTTCGCTTATGACAAAGGCGTGAACTTCTTTGACAATGCTGAAATATATGCATTGGGAGAAAGTGAGAAAATGATGGGCCGAGTCATCAAGAAGAAAAAATGGGATCGAACATCATTTGTAGTTTCCTCTAAAGTTTTCTGGGGTTGGAGAGGAAAAGAAAACAAACCCAATCAAACAGGACTTAGCAGAAAGCATGTGATAGAAGCATGTAATGAAGCGCTTCAACGTTTACAGGTAGATTACCTTGATTTATATTTCTGTCACAGACCCGATAAAAATACTCCCATTGAAGAAACAGTATGGGCTATGAATCACCTGATTCAGCAAGGAAAAATTCTCTATTGGGGTACCAGTGAATGGAGTGGCGTTGAAATCATGGAAGCTCATCGCGTGGCTGCACAATACAGATTGATTGGTCCGGTGGTTGAACAGCCGCAGTATAATATGTTTGAAAGAGAGAAACTCGAAAAAGAATATCTCGATGTTTTCAGAACAGTAGGCCTTGGAACAACCATCTGGAGCCCGCTGGCATCGGGTTTGTTGAGTGGAAAATACAATGATGGCATTCCAAAAGGCAGTCGCTTTGCATTGCAGGGTTTCGACTGGCTCAGAGACAGATGGGTGGGAGAAGACAAAATAAAAAAAGTAAAAAAAATTGCAGATCTGGCAAAAAAATTAGGCATAAGCACAGCTGCTTTGAGCATTGCATGGTGCATCAAAAATCCAAATGTGAGCACTGCGATTTTGGGGGCTACAAAAAAACAACAACTGATTGAAAACCTGAAATCACTGGAAGCTCTTCCATTACTTACTCCTGAAGTGATGGAGAAAATAGATGATATCTTGAAAAATAAACCCGTATTACCCGATTATTAATATGATTGAGATTAAAATATTTGGCATACCCAACTGCAATAGTGTAAAGAAAGCATTTGATTGGTGCAATCAACATAAATTAAAATATACCTTCCACAACTATAAAAAAGAACCGGCTGATATCTCACAGCTGAAAAGCTGGTGCAAGCTCGTAGGATGGGAAGCATTATTCAATAAGAAGGGGACTACATGGAGGTTGATTTCTGAAAAATACAAGGACACTTTTCTAAATGAGAAGCTGGCAATCGAACTGATGTTGGAAAACAACAGTATCATCAAAAGACCTGTGATTGAATTCAATTCAAAAATTATTGTTGGGTACGACGAAGAGCTATATCAATCAATGCTTAAAAAATAATACATGCTGTTTACAAACAAGACCGTACTCATTACCGGTGCATCCAGAGGTATCGGTAAAGCCATTGCCATGCGGCTTGCGAGAGAAGGAGCTCAAATTGTGGTAGCTGCCAAATCGGTGGAGGAACATCCCAAATTAGGTGGCACCATATTTTCGGTTGCAAAAGAAATAGAGGATGCCGGAGGAAAAGCATTGGCGGTACAATGTGATATTCGTGATGAAGAACAAATTGAAAACGCAGTAAAAAAAACCATTGAGGCCTTCAGAGGTATAGACATTCTGATTAATAATGCATCTGCCATTTCTCTCACCACAACAGAAGACACATCCTTGAAAAAATTCGATCTGATGTTTGACATCAATGTAAGGGGCACTTTCAATGTTTCCAAAGCATGTATTCCCTATTTAAAAAAATCAGTAAATCCGCATATACTCACGTTGTCACCTCCAATAAATCTCGATTTGAAATGGTTTGCAAAACATACGGCTTATACAGTGAGTAAATATGCGATGAGTATGATGGCATCCGGTTTTTCGGCCGAACTGAAAGAATATGGTATTGCTTCCAATACCTTGTGGCCACGAACGACCATTGCCACTGCTGCGGTTATGAATTTGCTTGGCGGCGAGGAGCTGATGAAAAGAAGCAGAAAGCCAGAAATCGTTGCCGATGCCTCATTTTATATTCTTTCCAAACCTTCTGTAACATGCAGCGGAAATCATTTCATTGATGAAGAAGTACTCTTGTCGGAAGGAATAACAGATTTATCGAAATATTCAGTTGTGCCCGGCGCAGATTTGCAGGAGGATTTGTTTTTGTGAGAACTATTAAACCCCAAAAACTTCCGGTCTCAATTAGCCCACGATTTAAAACTAGCCCACGGTTTATTGTTAGCCCACGGTTTATTGTTAGCCCACGGTTTAAACCGTGGGCTAACTGAGGACGGCAATTAACAGTTTAACCTAAAAAACTTCCGGTCTCATCATCGGGAAGAACAACACATCCTGTATGCTGTGCTGATTGGTCAGCAACATGCAAATGCGATCAATACCAAAACCAATACCACTTGTCGGCGGCATGCCGTATTCCAGCGCCCTTAAAAAATCGTGGTCAATGAACATGGCCTCATCATCACCGCGCTCCATTAATTTTACCTGTTCCTCAAAGCGTTGCCTTTGTTCAATAGGATCATTCAGCTCACTATATGCGTTGGCAATTTCCTTGCCATTGACCATTAGCTCAAAACGCTCTACCAGTCCGGCTTTACTGCGATGCTTCTTCGTAAGCGGACTCATTTCCACCGGGTAATCCGTAATGAAAGTAGGTTGTATATAATGCGCTTCACATTTCTCTCCAAATATTTCATCAATTAATTTTCCTTTACCCCATTTGACATCTGCGTGTATGCCTAACTGTTGGCAGACGCCCCTTATACCCTCTTCATCCATACCGGAGATATCAAACCCTGTATGCTCTTTAATCGCATCGAACATGGTTACTCTTTTGAAAGGCGCTTTGAAGCTGATCTCCTTGTCGCCGACAACAACACTAGAATTTCCGTTTACGGCAATAGCTGCCCTTTCCAGCAACTGCTCCGTAGTATCCATCATCCATTCATAATCTTTGTATGCCACATAAAACTCCAACACCGTAAATTCCGGATTATGTGTTCTGTCCATTCCCTCATTTCTGAAATTGCGACTGAATTCATATACCCAATCAAAACCGCCTACAATCAATCTCTTCAGATACAACTCATTAGCGATACGCATGTACATCGGAACATCCAAAGCATTATGATGCGTGATAAAAGGCCTCGCCGCCGCACCCCCGGGAATACTCTGTAAAACAGGCGTATCCACCTCCAGCGCCCCGCGTTCATTCAGAAAGTCACGAATGGCATTGATGAATTTTGTTCTTTTTACAAACACCTCTTTAACGCCCGGATTAACAATCAGATCCGCATATCGCTGTCTGTAACGAAATTCAGGGTCCGTAACCTCATCAAATGCTTCTCCGTCTTTTTCTTTTACTATTGGTAAAGGTCGCAATGATTTGCTCAGAATAGTAAACTCACGGATATGTATAGACGTTTCTCCGGTCTTAGTAGTAAATACAAATCCTTTGATCCCTACAAAATCACCGATATCAATCAGTTTTTTCCAAACGTTTTGATACAAAGATTTATCTTCATTCGGACAAATATCATCCTGTCTGATATAGAACTGAATCTTACCGCTGGCGTCCTGCAAAACTGCGAAGTTGGCCTTGCCCATATCCCGGATACTCATGATTCTGCCGGCAACACAAACATCAGCGAAATCAGCTTTATTCTCTTCTCCTTTATAATGTGATTTTATATATTCAGCTGTAGTATTTACCGGATATAACGCTGCGGGATAAGGATCGATTCCCAATTTTTCAAGCTCTGCTTTTTTCTCTCTTCTGATAATTTCCTGTTCAGATAAGTGTGGTGTGCTCATAATGTTAAGTATATAAAATTTGCGTCACAAAGTTAATTGAATGACGGCAGGTAATTAGGGAATCGTAAGAAAAATTATGCTCCAGATAACAACACCTGCCAGGCCTGATCGGTCTTACCTTGCTGCAATAGTTCTTTTGCGTAGGTGTGGAGTTCTTTTTCCATTTCTTCCGGATTGATAGAATAATACTGAATGATATTTTTCAGCTTATCATCGTGAAATGAAGGATCAATCTCCGGCATCATATGCACATTGGCCAGTTGAGCCAGATCATTGCCGTTAAGGAGTTTACTGTTTTTTACAGATGAGGGCAGTGCATCGAATCCGATGCCCAGTTTGGTATTTGGCTTTTCTATTTCAAAAATAGTAGAAGCGTTGGCACGAGTGTACCAATTTCCACCCAGCCTGGCCACCAGATCAAGTTTGGTCTGATCAATTTTATTTTCTGTATTGAGAATCGAATCATCAATATGCATCATGATCACTTCAGCGATAATCAGATTGCCCGCACCGCCTTCTGTTCCAAGAGGGATAACCTGATTCACCTTGCATTCTAATTTTATCTTACTCTCTTTAACCATCGGAGGCTTTACCAGCGTGGCTTTTTCTTCAGTAAATCCCGATTTTATAAATTCATTCGCTTCCTTCGGATATTCACAGGAGGCTAAAGACATCTGTTGAATCATGTCATAGTCAACTATATTGACTACTACTTCAGGAACTTCCATAACATTCTCCAAAGTGTGTTTGGTAGTGTTATTGCGTACTCTTCTTGCGGGTGAAAAAACCACAATGGGCGGATTGGACGAAACCATATTAAAAAAACTGAAAGGACTGAGATTCACTTTTCCTTGTTTATCTACAGTAGAGGCAAAACAAATAGGCCTCGGCGCAATAGCATGCTGAAGATAGTTTTGCAGATCGACCGGAGTGAGATTTTGGGGGATTATAG
>VERM01000453.1 GCA_018882645.1 Ferruginibacter sp. | reverse complement strand
GCAAAGGGGCGGCAGGTTTATGGCATGGTAGCAAATGAGGAAAATCTACGCAATTATGAAAAGGGGTACGATACTGGCATGTACCACCATTTATTCCGAGGACCAGAGGAAGCGATGTTTGAACTACTGCGCAATCGGCTATTTGCCGAATATGTTGTTGGCAGTAAGATGGATGAACTTGTTTGGCAAATAAATGAGGGGCAACTTCCCCCTGTTTCTGTGATTTTGCCGAAAAATTACCTGGTTATTTTCCCGGGGTCCCGAAGTGCGAAGCGCATTTGGCCGGCACAATATTTCGCAGAAGTAGCCACCTATTGTCAGCAGCAGTACGATTGGGAGGTGGTTCTATGTGGGGGGCCTGCTGATATTTCGTATGCCAATAATTTTAAGCAGCTCTTCAGGGGGAATGTCATAGATTTAACAGGTGCTACCCGTTTACCGGAATTACT
The DNA here is from genome assembly GCA_018882645.1 of Ferruginibacter sp. Taxonomy (GTDB): domain Bacteria; phylum Bacteroidota; class Bacteroidia; order Chitinophagales; family Chitinophagaceae; genus Ferruginibacter. The sequence goes on along the minus strand of VERM01000453.1, from coordinate 976 downwards.
TACAATTCTAAAAGGGGCTCAATGGCTGATCACTGTTGACACGGGGTCTGTACATTTGGCGGCAGCGGTGGGGTGCAGGGTTTCCGGAATCTTCAATGGGTCACAGTATGGACGATTTGCTCCGTATCCGGAGGAACTCACACAAACGATACATGCCATTTATCCAAAAGAGATTGCAACAGATTTACAAAATCCTGCTATCATACGCAACGAATATATTTTTACTGTGGACATACCCTATGATTGGGTTAGTCCGGAACAAGTAATAAAAACCATTAAACCTTATTAAGTGGAAGAATCAATAAAAAGCCCGATAACGGGAACTAATGAAATTGAAAAGGTAGATCAATTCACAGTTCAATCTATTATTGATTCATATAATCGCTTCGGATTAAATGTAGATAGATTTTTTCGGGGAATGGAAAACGTATCCCTACTTGAATGTAAACTAACCGGTTATCGGTTTTACCATCCCAATACCATTTTAGGCGATGGTGAGTTCTATAATGAATTACAGACTAAAGATAAAAATTATTATCCCGTCAATAAATGGGAATATGATTTTTCACTTGACTTCATCAAGGCCAATGATAAGATCTTAGAGATTGGATGCGGAGAAGGCCATTTTTTATTGAAATGTAAGGAAAAAGGAGCATCGATTGTTGGTTTGGAATTCAATCCGGGAGCCATAGATAAATTAAAAGAAAAAGGCATTCAAGTTACAAGTGAAAGTATCAATGAATTTAGTCAACACCACCAAGAAGAATTTGATGTTATTTGTGCTTTTCAGGTTCTTGAACACATTGATGATGTATCAAATTTTATAAAAGATTGCTTAGAATGTCTGAAACCGGGTGGTTTACTCATTTTTGGAGTTCCCAATTCCAATCCGTTCATTTATAAATATGACAGATTACACACTTTAAATCTTCCCCCTCACCATGCGGGTTTATGGAATAAAAGCAGTCTTATAAAG
>VERM01000105.1 GCA_018882645.1 Ferruginibacter sp. | reverse complement strand
GGTCTGTTGGCAACTTTGCTTGAGTTGGTTTCGTCTTTGGCAATAAACTGATGGCGTTTATCCAAAGATGTACCGTTCTGGCGTAAAAGTATTCCAAAATTGTTTGAGGGAGTAGATACCCAGTTCTGCACCGTTGATGTTCCTATATTCCAGAAATAAAACGCATTGGTTGAAGGAACAGTGGTAGTTGCTAATACAGATCCAAAGTCGCCACCCGCATTGCTCCATGCCACAGTGGGTCCGGTAGATCGGTTACTCCATGATACTTGATTTTCAACCCAAGAGCTTGATAGTGCATGAGCTGTGATTGAAATGGAGCTGTTTTTGTCACCTCCTGTTCTATATGCACCAAAAACAGCACTTTGTACAACGGCATTCGTTGGGATATCAGCACTCAAATCAAAATAAAACACTCCTCTTCTTTGATTGGTTTTACCTATTTCTACTGTTTTTTTAGTTGTGCCTCCATTATTGGTTGTTACATTCGCCTGATCTAACCATGAATCCCTGAAATTAGTAACAGTAGTATTTGCAATAGCACTATTTGCACCGGAGTACTGATATTGGAAAATCTTGGTTACAGATCCTCCACCGGATACGGCTTTATATTGTCCCGCACCACAACCATCTGCAGTAATGGTAACGTTTACAGTTGCTGTGCTACAATAACCTTCAGCATTACAAGCCTGATAAGTAAATTGATCAGTACCATTAACATCATAGTTGGAAACGTAAGTAATAGTTCCGTCTGTATTGATACTGACTTTACCTTTGGTGGGTTGTGTAATAATATTTTTAATGGTCAATCCTAAACCTTGAGGATCATTGTCATTTGCCAATACATCTATCACAGCAGGTGCATCTTCCAAAACAGTAACGTCGTCATCTGCCATATTGGGCGCTTTGGTGACACAACTCAAATATTCAAACTCTATCGCATCGACAAAAACATTAACGGAAGAATTTGCTGCCGGTGAAGCAGTACCCGCACTCAATCTGATATGAGTGACGCCACTGACTCCGGCAGGTATTGTATATGTAGATACAGTTGAAACGGCACTACCGGTTCCGGACGTAGAGTTGGTAAATGTTTGTAGATTAGTCCATGGCCCGGTTGAAGTTGTACCAATTTGCAATGAAATGGTCGCCGGATTATTGCCGCCTTTTGACCAGTAAATATTAATAGAGTCTTTTGCTCTCAATGGAGCAGCAGATCCAATGGCTAAAATTAAATTATTGCCGGAATTTGTACCAAAGTTCAGGTAATCTGTTCCCGCTGTTGAGTAAGTGTCTTCAGTATCATCCAATGCCGTACCATCAAGCGCTGCACCGGTACCTGACTGGCTTACAAAATTCGACAAATCAATCAAAGAAACCTCAGATGGTCCATACACTTGGTTAGATGAACAGCCATTCGCATCTGTACTGCCAACGGTAATGGAAATGGTTGCATTTGCTGTAGCTCCCAAAGCATTGGTAATGGTATATTGTATGCTTGCTACTCCGTTAAAATTGGGATCTGGAGTAAATGTCACACTGCTATCGGGAGTGAGTGACCACACTCCTGCTGAGGCAGGACTTGCACTTGCTAAATTTAAGGATGTAAGTGTGAGTGCATTCCCTTGTGGATCTGTATCATTTCTCAATACATTATATGTTTCGCTGGTACCGGGTGTACAACTACCTGAAATGGTTCCAAAATCATTATTGGCAACAGGAGGAGTTGGACCGGGATACACAATTGCCGGCTGACTTAAAAAAGATTGACGACCACAAGGATCAGCGATTCGGATGGTTATGACCACTTCTACAGGGCCTGTAACCGCATCGGGTGTGAATGTTGTATTTCCGGCTGCGGTGGTTCCATTCGGACTAAAAGTACCAAAATTGACGCCATTGTCTTTTCTAACACATGACCATGTTACCACCGCATTGGTTACTGAACTCAACAAATTGTAATTGGCTACAATAGGATAAGATTGTGTAGATAAAACTTTACCATTTGCGGGTATCCCATTTATTGAATTGATTTTTATAGCAGCTTTATCCATGTTGGAAAGAAAACTCCAGTTGAAAAATGCACGCTGTGCAGGTACGTCACCGGCTGTTCCTTTATTAATACTGTGACCGGCTTCCATCATCACATATCCGCGGTTATTATCTCCCAAACCTTTACCGTAAGCAATGATTACGGCGGGGCCGTCTGAACTGGCAGGTACGTTGGCCTGAGTAGGATCGTAGGTAATGATTTTGGTTGAAGGTCTCCATCCCTGTCCTTTAACTGGAAGATACACTTGCTCTGAACCGTTCAAATGTGCGGCATATGTTACTCCGAGATATTGAGCCACAGGATCGGATGCGGTAGCAAGCGTTCCGCTACTAACCGTTCCCGTTAGCGTATTATAGGGAACAGAAGCAGTTGTATGATTGCCCCAAAGCACCAGAGAGTTTTGGGCATAACCCGTAGAACCATTCACAGGAAGTGTTATACCGGTTCAGGCGCTTGTTGCTTTGGTAGAAAGGAAGTTGGTCTGCTCGCTTGTATTTGCGGGATTATACATGTTTTCAAGTGCACTACCGGCATGGCATCCCAGCCATATCGCACCTTTGTACTGAAGATTCCAGTTATATAGATTGCCATGAGTAGCCCATTTGGGATCAGCATGTGGCATAACAAATATATCACTGCAAGCACCAAGTTGTGCAGGCGTAAGATAATTGTATGCGGTAGTAGGTATACCTGCATTGCTGAAAAAACCGGTAGCAATTCCTCCATTCTGTGCATCTAAAGTCCAGCTGGGTGCAGACCTTAAAGTGTAAGTAACGTCAACTGTGAGTGGAGAAGTGGTAGTATTTCCAATCACCCCCTGACCTTGCCAGAAAGTGATACGAGTGTTTACACTTGATGATCTGTACTCAGCAGGAATGATGAAAGTTCCACCTTTGTATTGAACTCCATTATAAGAAAAGTCTACACCATCCTTTATCTTACTTGAACTGATAACCCATTTAACCGGCACCTGATAATTCTTCATCAGATCATACAACATTCCGTAAGGTTTCAGTGCATTGGCAGCCGTCTGAGGAGTTACGCCCATATTTATGATGTAGGCTCCAGTCGTAAGAGTTTCTGTTTGAGATTTTGCGGTTAAAACTGAAGCAGTAGAAATTAAAATCAGTAATAGTGTTTTGATGGTTCTGGAGTAGCAATTCATCATAATCAAAGTTTTCGTTAATTGTTTTTGGTATTGTCTCAAATCATTTGCCCTGGTCTTCCTGGAAAACGGAAAAAGCTTTCATGACAAAAAATAAAGTTTCGAAGAAAAAACAAAATTTTGGTGTAAAAAAATTTGATTTGTTTACTTGATTTGAAGAAGAAATAGGGTTATAAATTAAACAAACTTTCTGATTTGATTAAATCAAATATTATAAAATATAATTTAAATACTATTGTTTATATATTTGTAATTATTTAAATTTTTAATTTCGTTTATTTTTTCTTTTTCAATCTTATACCCAATAGCATACAAACCATTAGTAATCAATATGATAGGGGCAGATATTTTTGAATTATACCTAAGCACTTGTTCTATAGATGATTCTGATATAGGCTCATTCATCTGCTTACATTCGACAATAATTTGAGGCAATGCATTTTGGTCAAATACCACAATATCAAATCTCTTATTGACTGCTGCAAGTTTAATCTGTTTTTCTACAGCAATTAATTTCTTGGGATAACCTAAAACTTCGATAAGATACAATAGAAAATTCTGACGCACCCATTCTTCCGGTGTCAATACCATCCATTTTCTTCTAATCAGACAAAATACTTTTTCAACATGATCAGTAATCCTGATTGTTGGCTTAACTGCAGGATAAGTAATTTTTATCATTTATGTGTATCGTAAAAATTAGAACCCGCAATATACATCCAGAGTTTTCGATAATGCATTGAAGTAAACAGTATTTTTTTACTGAACCGCCAGGTATGCATTCATATTACCCCATCCCAATTCAACATTGCGTCTAGGGTAATTTGCACTTGACGTTATCAACTTGTTTAAAATCTGATCTCGGGTGAATGTTGGAAATCTGCTCCATACCAGAGCCGCTATTCCAGCCGCCGTTGCTGTGGATACCGATGAGCCTCCAACAGTAGAAGGAATGTCACCTCTCATGGCAAGCGATAGGGGCTTTCTGCCATTAATTGACTTTTCCATCACAATGGTAAAGTCCGTTTCACTGCCTTCATGACAATTGTCGCAACCGGCAAAAAAATTATTGTCTTTTACTCCTGTAACTGCATTCACTTCGGGCATGCTTGCAGGAAAAATTACACCCGCCCAACCACTGGTCCAGCTGAAAGAAGTTCCTGCAGCACAAAAAATCAATTTGCCTTTTTGGTAAGCAAAAAGTATAGCATCACGAATTTGTGAACTGCTTGTAATGCGCCCCATGCTCATACTGATGATTCTGACATCAGAACGACTACCGGCATTGACAAACGCATCTACCACACCTTTTACTTCCCTGCTGGCATCCAAATAAACGTCATCAGATGCCCTGCATGTGACGAGATTGCAATTGTAAGCCACTCCACAGGCATTTCCATCTGTTCCTCTCGGTGCTGCACAAACACCGGCCATAGAAGTGCCATGCCCACAGTCGTCTTCAGGCGTCTCCACAGACCCGGTCGGTATACCCAAAAATGTAGCTCTTGGAAAAGTTACTATTTTTTCCACAGTTCGTTTTGATGAACTTCCCTGATTAAAGGCATTGCCCAGATTCTCCTGATCAAACCCACAACCGGTATCGATAAAGAAAACTTTTATTCCTGCTCCGGTAGATAAACTCCATGCTCTGGGAATATTGTGATAAACATAATTCCATGACTGCTTTGTTGCGGGAAAAATAGTCTGGTAATCTACACCTTCCACCAATCCATACTGTGGAGCATTTCCGTCGCAACCGCTTCCGCCGGTGGCTGAATAAACGGGGAAGGAATCAGAAACAGTACGCTTTAAAACATGCTGCGGTTCATATCCCATCGGCTCTGCATATCTTACATAATTTGACGATAACAACAGGGCTACGGTCTCGGGATTTTCTACCTTAATATTGATTACCGGAAGCACATGATCTTCCCAAATGAGGATGGAAGACAAGATAAGTGTATCATTAGTCTTTTTTTCAGCATTCAAAATCAAATCCAATAGATTCTTTTTCGCCTCTTTCCATTGAAGTTGATTGATATCAACAACATCTAACCGCTGCTCTACATTATTTTCAGTTAAAGGCTTATACCCAATCGACATTATTTTATCCGAATGCTGTAAAGCACTCCATATAACATGGGCATCCATTTTTTTCCAGTCGAATGATTTATTTTGATACAATGATTCTTTTATCATTGCATCAATCTGCTGCCGGGGTATTGGTTCTTTGCCGAAAGATAAACTACCTTTTGGAATGGTTTTCATACAGGATGAAATTAGAATGGATAATAAAAGAGTAATGCTAACCGTTTGAATGATTCGATTCATGATGAAAAGTTTTTTAGGGTGGAAAAATCACTTCCTTTTAGAAGCGTTTTGAAGCAGTGAAATTAATATGGCCGGAATGTCAGGAAGAATTGTAAAGCTTAATAATATTCAGTCAAACCAAATTTTATTTAACCAATAAAACCCAATAAAATCAGTATATTTACAAATGGCTGAGTTGTACAAATTCGAAACAGCAACATTTCCTATGCTATAAAACCAGCCGATGCGACTGAATCGATTTGATTATTTTTTGATTCAATATTTTTATTTATGAAGACAAAGCAAGAAATAGTTGAAAACTGGCTTACCCGTTATACAGGAGAAAAACTTACCCATTTCGGGGAGTATATTTTATTGACAAACTTCTCCAATTATGTACATCTTTTTGCCAAATGGAATCATGTAGACATTATCGGAACGGATCGTCCCATGCAATGCGCCACCGCCAACAATATCACGATCATCAATTTTGGTATGGGAAGCCCGGGAGCCGCTACCATC
>VERM01000104.1 GCA_018882645.1 Ferruginibacter sp. | reverse complement strand
ATATTAGACTTTTTAGAGCAAACAAATAATGAAAATTATATTGATTTGTATCAACTCCAATCTTTTGAAGTGAATGTTTTGAGCATGGAGCAAACTTTAATGGAAAAAATGGTCTCATTGATTCGATTTTCATTGAATGAAGTTTCCCTAGGTATTCCAATAAACAAAGCTTCTCCTTTAGGCTTTACATCGAGTTTTTCTTCTAAAGTCTGATAACTGAATGAAGTGGTAATGATGGGTTTAGATGCTGCCATAATTGATATTGAAATAAAAAAGATTACGAAATATGCAAATACAATTTACAAATTTATTCTCAGCATTCGGGTATTTAACCCAGTTGAAGACAAAAAACAATGAATCATGGAGTCTGGAAGAATGCCGGATGCTTTCTCAGGCCACTCCACAAAACAATATGATCCTGATAACAGAGCTTCCTCAATGCCCGCATCAATTGCCTCCCTTTCATTACTGATTCTGTATAAATCCATATGATAAACCCCAAAACCATTATGCGTTCCATAATCATTGATGATTGAAAAAGTAGGGCTACTGACCGGATCTGATATACCTAATCCCTTGCACAAAGCATTTATAAATGTCGTTTTTCCCGCACCCAGATCTCCATGAAAAGCAAATGATTTCGAATCTCCTACCAAACGCCAAAAATCAGCAGCTACATTCCCAATCTCATTTATAGAAAAATGAATATTCATTCCGCAAAGATATTTTCATAATTAGTAATTATTAACATCTTTTAAAAAGATAAATTTGCTATATGGATCAAGTCAACTGGAAAGTAGAAGGAATGACCTGCAGCAATTGCGCTCTTTCCATCTCAAAGTATTTGCAAAAAGAAGGGATGGAAAATGTTAATGTGAATCCAATAGATGGGTCGGTGAGTTTTTTAGAAAACCCACACGTTTCACTTGAGAAAATAAAAAAAGGAATTCACACCCTTGGTTATCATGTATCTGAAGAAGAGAAAAATAAACCCAAATCACTTAAGTTCAGCGATAACAGATCCAGGTTCTTATTCTCTCTGCCCTTTACTCTGCTGCTGATGTTACATATGGCTCACCCATGGTTGCATATCCCATGGATAATGAATCCATTTGTACAGTTAGCCTTATGTGTACCTGTTTTTTGGATTGGAATGAGATACTTTGGCAAAAGTGCCTGGAAAAGCATTGTAAATGGAATGCCGAATATGAATGTTCTTGTTGCGCTGGGCGCACTTGCAGCATTCATTTATAGTGCTGTGGGAGCTTTTTACTTCCATGATGCCAATTACTATTTCTTTGAAACGACTGCCACCATCATTACACTGGTATTTTTGGGAAACTATCTGGAAGAAGCATCGGTTCAATACACACAAAGTGCGCTCAAAACACTTGTCAAATCACAAAGAGTTATAGCCAATATGATTGCATTTGATGAGAATCACCAGGAACAAATCTTTCCTATTGATAATACTCAACTCAAAACCGGAGATTTGATACTGATTAAAACAGGAGAACAGATTCCGATTGATTGTAAAATTTTATGGGGTGAAGGAGCTGTTAATGAGGCCATTATTACTGGGGAAAGTGTTCCTGTTTTGAAAACCAAAAAAGATTTTTTGATTGGAGGAAGCGTTTTGGAAAGTGGCGCCATTAAGGCTCAGGTTACTGCTACCGGAAAAGAAACCGTTCTTTCCGGTATCATCCAGTTGGTTCAGCATGCACAATCGGAAAAGCCTCCTATGCAAAAACTGGCTGATAAAATCAGTGCGGTATTCGTTCCCATTGTGATTGTCATTGCCGTCATTACATTAATCGCCAATTATTATCTGTTTGATGTTTCTTTCAGCACTTCTTTGATGAGATCGATTGCAGTGCTGGTCATATCCTGCCCCTGTGCGATGGGTCTTGCCACGCCGGCGGCAATCGCTGTGGGACTTGGAAGAGCTGCCCGAAATGGCATTCTTTTTAGAAACGCTTCAAGTCTGGAGTCATTCAAATCCATCCGACAGATCGTATTCGACAAAACCGGCACCTTAACTACAGGAAAGTTTTCTATTCATCAATATCATACCGATATAGACGAAAAATCTTTCAAACAAATTGTATATTCTCTTGAAAAATATTCAAATCATCCCATCGCTAAATCTATCGCATCTCATTGGAAAACAGATCATATCATCCGATGGAGTAAAGCTGAAGAAATAAAAGGTTTGGGCATCAGAGCCACCGATACAGAAGGCCATACTTATGAAGCCGGGTCATATCAAATCTTATCCGAGGATTACTCTGACAAGAGTCATCACATTTATGTTTTGAAAAACGGAAAAGTCATTGGCTGGATTGATATCAAAGATGAAATCAGACCTGAAGCAAAAAAAGTTATTGATTGGCTTCATAATAGAAATATCAAAACAATTATACTCACAGGTGATATTAAAACCAAAGCAGAAGAAGTGGCCAATAAAATAGGAATAAATGAGATATATGCTGAACAGCGGCCAGAACAGAAAATGGAAATGATTGGCAAACTTAATGCTGAAATGCCTACTGCAATGGTAGGAGATGGCATCAATGATGCGCCAGCATTGGCTAAAGCAAGCCTTGGAATTGCAGTAAGTGAGGCCTCTCAACTTGCGCTTCAACATGCGGATGTGGTGCTGATGAACAACAGCCTCAGTAAATTACCTGAAGCACTCGGATTGGGAAAGCATACTCTCATTACCATCAAACAAAACCTTTTTTGGGCATTTGCCTATAATGTAGTTGCCATACCTATTGCTGCAGCAGGATTACTGACTCCCGGATTGTCTGCGTTGGCTATGGGACTAAGCGATGTTGTACTCGGTGTCAATTCAGTAAGGTTATTTGTAAAAAAGGTTTTATAATTTCATTTTTTGAATGCAGCTTTCTCCTGAATCCATATTAAAAAAATACTGGGACCATGATCAGTTCAGACCATTGCAGAAAGATATTATCAATGCTGTAATAGAAGGTAAAGATGTATTGGCACTTTTACCAACAGGAGGAGGAAAATCAGTGTGCTTTCAGGTGCCAGCCATGGCGATGGATGGAATTTGTATTGTAGTTAGTCCGCTTATTGCATTAATGAAAGACCAGGTAGAAAATCTTGCCAAAAAAGGCATTCCTGCTTTGGCAATCTACTCCGGAATGACCTTTATTGAAGTAAAAAAAACGCTGCAAAATGCAGCGTTTGGCAATTATAAATTTCTTTACGTATCTCCTGAAAGACTGGAGACCGGACTTTTTCTGGAATTTTTACCGGCAATCAAGCCATGTCTCATTGCGGTAGACGAGTCGCATTGTATTTCACAATGGGGCTATGATTTCAGACCATCATATCTCAGGATAGCTGCAATTAGAGAAGAACTGCCCGATGTTTCGGTAATAGCACTTACCGCATCCGCAACCAAAAATGTGCAGGACGACATTTGCGAGAAATTGTTGTTCAATAACTCACATGCCCGTTTCCAGCAATCTTTTTCAAGACCCAATCTTTCATACAGTGTTTTTGAACCGGCTGCCAAACAAAACAAATTACTTGAGATCTTAAAAAGCATTAATGGATCTTCAGTTGTTTATTGCAAAAGCCGCAAACAAACTCAACAACTTGCCTCTTTTCTCAACATGCACAACATCAATGCAGATTATTATCATGCAGGATTAAGCAATAAGGAAAGAGCATTTCGACAGGAAAGCTGGATCAACAACCACATAGATTGTATAGTGTGTACGAATGCATTTGGCATGGGTATTGACAAACCCGATGTACGGGTTGTTGTACATTACCAGATTCCGGAATGTCTGGAAAACTACTATCAGGAGGCAGGCCGAGCAGGAAGAGACGGGAAAAAGGCTTACGCCATTTTACTGTATGACAAAGAAGAAATTAAAGAGCTTTATGAAATCAACACGCTGAAACATCCCGACTTTGAAACATTAAAGCACATATATGCCTGTATGATGAACTATCTTCAGGTACCTGCCGGAATAGGTGAAGGTCAAAAATTTGAATTTGATATTGCACATTTTTCCAAAACATTCAAACTGAACATACTTGCTGCCACCTATGCACTGCAGGCATTGGCCCAGCAGGAATTGATTCAATACAGCGAAAACTCATTCAAGCCGTCCACAGTTGAATTCTCATGCTCGAAAGAAGATATCAGAACCATTGAGGAGGAGTACCCAAATCTCGAACCCATCATAAAAGGGTTATTAAGAAACTATGAAGGCATATTCGACTACCCTACCTCCATTTATGAATCCCTGTTGGTGAAAGTGCTCAAAATTTCAGCAGAAGAAATAAAGAAAAACTTACACTTACTTCACCAGTATGGAATTATAAAATATGTTCCGCAAAGTGAAAAAGCAACTATGACATTGCTTAAAAACAGAATGTATAAAGATGATTTTTTTATAGATGTCAATGATTACTCCTTGCGAAAAAAGAAACATGCTGAAAGAATTCAGGCAATAACAGAATATGTTTATAATAATGAGGATTGCAGAAGTTTGACAATCGGAAATTATTTTAATGATTTGGAAATGGAAGCGTGTGGAGTATGTGATAATTGTATCAACAATAGAAATAGCCAATCGGATAAAAAAAATTTCAAAGAGATATCGGAAAACATCCTAAATGAACTTAAAAAAAACAAACTAACGTTGAAAGAAATAGAAGAAAAATCAAATCATTTTCCCAAAAAGGAGATATGGGAAATCATTCGCTATCTACAATCAGAAAATATCATTAGCACGGACAACTCTGGAAGATTTCAAATTCAGTAAGGAGAAAAGCAATATTAAAAAAAAAGGGACCCAGATAGAAATCTAGTCCCGCTTTAAAATCCAATATCCTATGAAAAACCAAAACGAAGGTAGTTCTAGTTAGACTAATTGACAAGAATTTTTTATTGTTTTTTACTTGCTGCTCTTATAAAAAAAAAAAAAACGAATTAACTACTTGATTATAAGTTTATTACGAATAATTATTTTTTTATTTATAATTAGAAGTTATTTTCTATAAACAAAAGAACCTTATCAAACCCCAAATAGCGTGTACTAATGACCGTTATGATTAAAAATTCAAAATTACGTTTGAACTTTTTTACCTTTAACAAAATATTAGACAGAAATATATTTGTTTAAAGAATGAATGAATTAATTTGATGTCATAACATTCAAAACTATCAATTATGGAAACGGCAAAACCCAAAATTTTACTTTGCGAAGATGATACCAATCTTGGCCAGGTTCTGAAAAATTATCTTGAATTAAATGACTACGAAGTAATCCTTGAAAGGGACGGCCGTTTAGGGCTGGCGGCATTCCAAAGGGAGAAAGTCGACATCTGTCTTTTGGATGTAATGATGCCCAATATGGATGGATTTAAAGTGGCAGAAGAAATCAGAGATATCAATCCGGATGTACCGCTATTTTTTCTGAGTGCCAAAACATTAAAAGAGGATATTATACAGGGCTACAAGTTGGGTGCTGACGATTATATTACCAAGCCATTCGACAGTGAGGTATTGTTGCATAAAATCAAAGCTATTTTAAAGCGCAACGAAGAAGTGCAAAAAGAAGAGGCCAAAACAGAATACGATCTTGGCAACTACCATTTCAATCCAAGACTTCGTGAATTGAGTGTAAATGGCAAAGTACAAACACTCTCTCCGAAAGAAAATGAATTGCTTAAAATGCTGGCAGAGTACAAAAATGATTTACTTCCAAGAGAGACTGCATTGAAAAAAATATGGGGGAGCGACACTTATTTCAATGGCAGAAGCATGGACGTATACATTGCCAAGCTGAGAAAATACCTGAAAGAAGACTCAAAACTTGAAATCGTGAATATACATGGAAACGGATTCAGACTGGTCATTACAAATTAGAATCACTCTGCAAATAAATCAGGAAAAGTGCCGCCCTTGTGCGGCACTTTTCCTACATGCCTGTATGCTTTTTCAGTAGCTTCTCTTCCTCTGGGAGTTCTCATGATGAAGCCCTCCTGAATCAAAAAAGGCTCATACACCTCTTCGAGTGTTCCCGGCTCCTCAC
>VERM01000452.1 GCA_018882645.1 Ferruginibacter sp. | reverse complement strand
ACCTGAACCATATCGAAATGCATGATGGCTTTGAAATGAGCGACGGCGAAGCCGGCGCTTTCGACTTTATTTTTCAATTCGTCAAAATTTACCAGATTCGGATTTTTGAAAGTGACAACAAAGCTGGAATTCTTGATGTCAGCCACAACTTCGTCTACATATTTCAAACTTCTGATTGACTTATTGATGGCATTGCTGCACATGCTGCAGGTTAAGCCGCTGGCTTGTATGGTTACTTTACTAATCTGAGTAAACCCAAATGTAGCGGAGATCAAAAAACATAGTATGAAAAAAAAGCGCATCAAAAAAAGTTTAGGCATATGCAAAATTTAAATGATGGAAATATTACCGACCATGCGGTACATAAATTTACAAACAAAACAGCTTCAAAAAAAGAGAATAGTGTTAATATAGGTTCAATTGACAAACCACCATTGTATGCCTAATCTGAGCATAATACCCTGCATTGGATAAAAGGGTGCTGAAAAATTGTTATTTATGAAACCAAATCCGTTTCTGACACTCATCGTATTGAGATTTTCCACTCTCAGATAGCCGGCAAATCCCCTGATGCGAAAATGGGCAAAAAGACTGACATCCGGCAGATTTTGAATCACTATAGAATCCTGAAAATTAAATTGACCTATAACCGGCGAATAGTGATTGGCCTTATATGGGCTGTAATATCTCATCTCCAGGCCGGTTGACAGATTTAAATTCTTAAACAATTTGCCTTCATATGCCAGTCTTCCGCGAGTGAAGAAAAAAGGCACCCTAATGGGCGAAGAATTGTCTGTTTGCTGCAAAGTCACATCCGCATAATAATACCAGCTTTTACGAAGTTTAATTTTTTTTGAGGCATAGGCCTGTATGATATTGATGGGCTTATTGAACTGTGCAGACTGATAATAGTTCTTGAAATAAGAATAGTTTAAAATAAAATGATTTTTAATTCCGAAGGTCAACATTCTGCTATTGACCTCTGCGCCAAATGAGGTGATATTTTCTTTGATGAAATTATTGGTATTGCCCAGGTTAAAAGAAGACCTGTTGTCAAAAACGAAGGAAGGTGTACGATTGACATTGGAAAAATATAAGCTGATACTTCCTTTGTTGTTTTTTAAACTTCTTTCAATGGAAGCCCATGCGCTGTAGTCTCCTGCATTCAGTCCGCTGACATAAATCGTTCCTTTAGCAGAAAGATCCCATAGTTTATTTCGGGTTCGATTTCGATATTCGCCATGAGCCATTAGATTATGAAACGATACAGAGCCGGCTTTCAACTCTCCGTTGATTTGCTGCAACGTAACTCCAGCTTGAAAAAACTGAGAAAGATTTTTGGCATCCGGAAACTGAATGATTGAAAAATCATTATTGATGGCATTCCATTTCTCCTGCAATGAAAAAGAATCTATTTCTTTTTTAAGGACTATATCAT
>VERM01000103.1 GCA_018882645.1 Ferruginibacter sp. | reverse complement strand
CGCATCAGCCAGGATGAGTTGCAGTTGTTTGGCTGTGCATTTTCCAAGTTCTTTAAAAGTGAAAACAGATGAATGATTGAGTAGTGCGATAGCTTTTTTATTTACCCCTGCTATTTTAGTCAGATCATCCTGTTCAGCTTTGACGGTTGTTTTTACGGGTTTTACTTTGGTTGGAGCAGCTTTCTTTTTAGTTGTAGCTGGTTTCTCTTTTTTGGGAGGTATAGGAACGTGAATGATGCAATTTTCCACCGTGTGACCATAGTGTTCTGCATAAGATCTTGCGCTGTTGTCATTCACCCAGCGTCCGTCATTCAAAAGATATCTGTATTGATAGGTATTTCCGGGAACCAATTCCACCTCAGCAAAAAGAGACCCGTCTTCATTTCTTTCCAATACTGCACCGGTTTCAATATTCCAATCATTAAATTCACCTAAAACAACCCCAGAGTGGGCTCCTCCGGCATATTCAGCGGGCAAAACGAATGTGACTTTTGTTTTCATAACTGATAAATTTATTTACGAAAAATAAAATGTGTATTTATTACACATTAATTCGTTGTTACATGCAAAGGTAACCCATCGGTATTAACAAATTGTAAACCATGACAGAGATTATTTCTCTTGCATAAAGGGATAACCATAGTCAGTTGGCGGATTGAAGGTTTCTTTGATGGTTCTTGCGCTCAACCATCTGTATAGATTAAGCATGGAGCCTGCTTTATCATTGGTTCTACTGGCTCTTGCTCCTCCAAATGGTTGCTGTCCTACAACCGCTCCTGTAGGTTTGTCATTGATGTAAAAATTACCGGCACTGTTGCGTAGCTTATTTGTAGCCTGTTCTACGGCATAACGGTCTTTGGAAATGACTGCGCCGGTAAGTGCATAAGCCGATGTCTGGTCTATCAACTTCAATGTTTCATCAAATTTATTTTCATCATATACATAAATTGTCACTATCGGTCCGAACAATTCTTCGCGCATCGTAACGTAATGAGGGTCGGTGGTTTCAATGATTGTTGGCTCAATAAAATAACCCACTGATTTATCACATTTACCCCCTACCCAAATCTTAACTTTACTGTCGCGTTTTCGGGCTGCCTTGATATAACCTTCCAGTTTGTTGAAACTTTTTTCATCTATTACGGCATTGATAAAATTGGTGAAATCTTCCACGCTTCCCATCTTCATGGATCTTACCGTTTCAATCAATTTCTTCTTAATCACCTGAGCCATGTTGGAAGGAATATAAACTCTCGAAGCAGCTGAGCATTTTTGTCCCTGATATTCGAAAGCTCCTCTTGCGATAGCGGTTACCACTACATCAGGATCAGCAGATTTGTGTGCAATGACAAAATCTTTACCGCCCGTCTCTCCCACTATTCTGGGATATGTACGGTATTTCGATAAATTATTTCCGATAGTTTGCCAGATGGTATTGAATACACCTGTACTACCGGTGAAATGAATGCCTGCAAAATCAGGATGATTAAAAATAATCTCACCTGCAGCGGGTCCGTCAACATAAATAAGATTGATTACACCATCGGGCAGTCCGGCTTCCTTGAGGATGCGCATAAACAACTGAGCGCTGTAAACCTGTGTGTCTGCACATTTCCACACCACAACATTCCCACACATGGCTGCGCTGGTGGGCAGATTGCCTCCAATTGCCGTAAAATTAAAAGGAGTAAGGGCAAAAACAAATCCTTCAAGCGGACGATACTCTACTCTGTTATTTATTCCAGATGTGCTTATCGGCTGCTGGCGATAGATTTCACTGAGATAGTGAACATTGAAGCGAAGGAAATCAATCAGCTCACAAGCTGCATCCAGCTCAGCCTGTATCGCATTCTTGCTTTGACCAAGCATTGTGGCCGCATTGATATAAGGTCGATATTTTGTTGCCAGCAAATCTGCTGCCTTCAGAAAAATATTTGCGCGGTTTTCCCAACTCAAATTAGCCCATTTGTCTTTTGCTTTCAATGCAGCATTGATGGCTTTTGTTACGTGTTTGGCTTCGCCCATGTGGAAATGTCCAAGTACATGTCTGTGCTCATGGGGCGGGCGCATTGACACCGTATTTCCTGTTCTCACTTCTTCCGAGCCGATATACATCGGCACATCTATTTTTTGATTTTTCAACTCTTTCAAAGCCTGCTTCAGTGCGGCTTTTTCCTTGCTGCCGGGAGCATATTGAAAGACAGGTTCATTAGTGGGTAATGGGAAGTAAAAGTCTCCGTATTGCATCGTAATCGTTTTAAACAATGAAAGTACAACATTCAGCGTTTAATCGTTGAAAAAAGTTGGAATGATTTGTATTAAACGAAAATCAAAGAACCGGAATATCGAAGCCCACGGTTTAAACCGTGGGCTATCATTATTGTATCTCACAATGCCTGTAAAATATCTTCCAGAATATCATCCACATGTTCGAGTCCGACGGAAATACGGATGAGTCCGGGTGTAATATTCACGGCCAAACGTTCGGCTTCGGTGAGCTTGGCATGCGTGGTACTGGCAGGATGAGACGCTATGCTCCGTGTATCCCCCAGATTTGCAGTCAGTGAGAGCATTTTTAAATTATTCAAAAAAGATTTTCCAGCTTCCAGTCCGCCTTTGAGATCAAAACAAACAATGGCACCACCATTGACCATTTGTTTTTGTGCAATGGCATATTGAGGATGACTTGGTAAAAAAGGGTATCTCAACCAATTGATGGCGGCATGTTTTTCCAGTTCTTTTGCTATATGATGTGCATTCTTTGCATGACGTTCCATTCTGACATCAAGCGTCTCCAAACTTTTACTCAACACCCATGCATTGAATGGAGATAGTGCCGGCCCGCTGCTTCTGCAAAAAAGATAGATGTCATTAATCAAATTTTCTTTTCCGCAAATTACGCCACCCAATACCCTGCCCTGGCCATCTATCCATTTGGTTGCGGAATGTACAATCAGATCGGCTCCATACTCTGCGGGTCGCTGACAAACAGGTGTGGCAAAACAATTATCGACATTCAAAATCAGATTGTGTTTTTTGGAAAGATTTCCTACCCATTCCAGATCAATAATGTCCAATCCCGGATTGGTAGGTGTTTCCAGATAAATCATTTTGGTATTTTTCTGGATAGCCGCCTCCCATTCATCCGGATTACCTGCGGAAACATAGGTTACCTCAATACCATATTTAGGTAAATATTTTGTCAGCAATGTATGCGTACTTCCAAAAATGGAATTGCAGGAAATCAGGTGATCTCCCTGTTTCAAAAAAGCCATGAAAGAAGCGAATACTGCACTCATTCCTGATGCTGTTGCATATCCTGATTCGGTTCCTTCCAATGCCACCATTTTGTCTACAAATTCATTGACATTGGGATTGCTGAACCGGCTATATATGTTATCATCCGTTTCATCGGCAAATGCCGCTCGCATGTCTTCCGCATTATCAAAACAAAAACTGCTGGTCAGAAACATGGGTGTGGAATGTTCCATTTCTCCGGTACGCGGTATTTGTGTTCTTATTGCTGCAGTTTGTCGTTTCATTTCATTTCATTTTTTTCCATGGGTTAAAACCATTTATTTCCCATGGGTTAGAAACCCATGGTTATTTATTTTTTCCATAGGTTGAAACCTTTGTTTCCCATGGGTTAAAAACCCATGGCTATTTATTTTTTCCATAGGTTGAAACCTTTATTTTAACCATGGGTTAAAACCTTTGTTTCCCATGGGTTAAAAACCCATGGCTATTTATTTTTTCCATAGGTTGAAACCTTTATTTTAACCATGGGTTAAAACCCATGGTTATTGACCATTTACCTTTACCTTCCAGGTGAGAGACGTGCCTGATTTGCGGAGGGTCTCAGCCACAGAACAATATTTCTGCATCGACAGTTCACAGGCTCTCTCCGCTTTATCTTTTTCTATTTCACCGGTAAGTTCGAATACAATGGTGATATTTTTCCACAATGACGGTTCCTTACCATTCTCTCTCTCTCCTTCTATCTTCATCGAAAAATCTTTTACTACCTGACGCTGTTTTTTCAAAATCATTACAATATCTATACCACTGCATCCGCCCAGTCCGATTAACAATACCTGCATAGGTCTTACTCCAAAATCCACCCCTCCAATTTCCGGATTGGCATCCATGGTAATGGAATGTCCGTTTGAATCTTTTGCTTCAAACCCAAAATCGCCTTTTATTCTTTTTATGTTAATTTCTGCCATTGTGAAAATAATTTTTTACAAATATAATCTCTGTATGGCTTTACTTTGCAATAAATAATTGAGTATAAGGATGAATTTATACCATCACAGGGAATCTTTCCCATTGGAATCAGGTGATGTATTCAATGAATTGACGATTGCCTATCATACATACGGAACCATGAATGCCGACGGATCCAATGTTATCTGGATCTGTCATGCCCTTACAGCCAACTCAGATCCTGTGGATTGGTGGCATGGCGTGGTGGGTGCCGATAAAGTGATTGATCCCAAAAAATACTTTATTGTCTGCGCCAATATTCTGGGATCCTGCTATGGAACCACCGGACCATTGAGCGTGGATGAAGTTACTCAAACTCCCTATTACAATCGTTTCCCTTTGGTTACCATCAGAGATATGGTAAATGCACATATCGTTTTGCGTAAGCACCTCAACATATCACGCATTGCACTGTTAATGGGCGGAAGCATGGGAGGATATCAGGCACTGGAATGGAGCGTTACTGAACCCTCCGTGATTGAAAAGTTATTTATCCTTGCCACATCTGCAACAGAAAGCGCCTGGGGCATGGCTATTCACACTGCACAAAGGCTGGCTATTGAAGCTGACGGAACATGGGGAATGCCCGACAATACTGCGGGAGCAAAAGGATTGAAAGCGGCAAGAGCTATAGGCATGCTTACCTACAGAAACTACACCATAATGGTAAAAAAGCAGACAGATGTTGACAATGAAAAGGTAGATGATTTTAAAGTGAGCGCTTACATCAACCATCAGGGCGATAAACTAGTTGCGAGATTCAATGCATATAGCTATCATACATTAACCAGAAGCCTGGATTCGCACAACCTTTCCAGAGGAAGAAAAAAAACAGTTGAACAAATTCTTGAAGGCATACATCAACAAACTTTAATTATTGGCATCAGCAGTGATATTCTTTGTCCGATCATCGAACAAAAATTTTTGGCCAAGCATATACCCAACAGTGAGTTTATTGAGATTGACTCAAGTTATGGACATGATGGCTTTCTGGTGGAGTCTGCGATCATATCAAAGCATTTATCGGAATGGCTGGGGAATGAATACATTCTTGGCTATGGCGCTTCCATTTGATGTGCAGCATTTACTTTCTGCATTTACATATCAGCATCCAGTCGAACATCATTTTTATACGTATAAAAAAAGTACCAGAAAAAATCTGATACTTTTGAATGAAATAAAAACTATCTTGATATAATTTATTTTACAAGTTAGGCTGAGGCGTTACTCTCAGGTATGGTTTGATGACTTTGTATCCTTTAGGAAATTTCTTATCTGCATCTTCATTGGAGACTGCAGGTGTAATGATACAATCTTCACCGTAATTCCAGTTGGCCGGAGTGGCTACGCTATATTCTGAAGTCAATTGAAGACTATCAATTACTCTGAGCAATTCATTGAAATTTCTACCGGTTGATGCAGGATAAGTGATAATCAATTTCACTTTTTTGTCGGGCCCGATGATGAAAACCGAACGGACAGTAGCTGTAGCGCTAGCGTTGGGATGAATCATGTCGTACAGTTCGCTTACTTTTCTTTCCGGATCAGCAATAAGAGGAAAGCTGACAGTTGTATTCTGCGTTTCATTGATGTCATTGATCCAGCCGTGATGCTTATCTAAAGGATCCACACTTAAGGCTAACACTTTTACACCTCGTTTAGCAAACTCCTCTTTCAATGCTGCAGTCTTGCCCAACTCAGTTGTACAAACCGGCGTATAATCTGCAGGATGCGAAAACAATACACCCCAATCATTACCCAGGTATTCATAAAAGTCTATGTCACCAACTGTTGTTTGTGCTTTGAAATTAGGAGCTATATCGCCTAGTCTTAAAC
>VERM01000102.1 GCA_018882645.1 Ferruginibacter sp. | reverse complement strand
TGCCGATACTTACCAAAGCGGAGGCCTGGCATATCGCTTGCCTTCATTGGTGGCAGGGTTGCATACGCTCAAACTCATTGCATGGGACAATGTGGGGAACAGCAGTACATCAACATTGACTTTTACCATTACAGAGGATAAGACGTTTACCATTTTGAATCTTGTCAACTATCCCAATCCTGTTCAAACGCATAGTAGCATTCGTTTTCAAATCATCGAGCCTGCTCAGCGCCTGCAGGTTGCTGTAAATCTCTATACGCTGGAAGGAAAATGTGTTGGGCAAACAAAAAAAACTTTTACCAATACCGGCAGCTTCATAGATTTTCCTTTTGATATCAATATCGCCAAATTATCAACCGGGATTTATTTTTATCGGTTAGAAGCTATTAATGAAAAAGGCGAAAGAGCGGTTGCTTCGGAGAGAATGGTGGTGCAGTAAGGATTTTGAATATAAAATGTAAAATGCAAAACTGAAACAAGTTGTCATTTTTACATTGTAAAGTCTTTTCGCCTTTGCGTGAAAAAAGTTATTGATGCGTTGATTTGTGGATGAATAACTTCTGAATTTTACATTTTATATTCAATATTTTACATTGTAAAGTCTTTTCGCCTTTGCGTGAAAAAAGTTATTGATGCGTTGATTTGTGGATGAATAACTTCTGAATTTTACATTTTATATTCAATATTTTACATTCTACCATTCTCTTTCCAATATTTCTTATCAGCAAAAGCCCTGATTTTTGTATTTTTGACTTTTAATTAAATATGCAAACAATACTCATCACCGGTGGAGCCGGATTCATTGGCTCACATTTGACCAGGCTATTTGTAACCAAATATCCCAACTACAAGATTGTCAATCTGGATAAACTGACATATGCAGGTAATCTCGAAAATCTAAAAGATATTGAGAATAGTCCCAATTATACATTTGTAAAAGGCGACATAGCGGATTTGGATCTGCTCACTTCGCTTTTCAACCAATATAATTTTACCGGAGTTTTGCACTGCGCTGCGGAAAGTCATGTCGACCGCTCCATTACAGATCCGCTTGCATTTGTGAAAACGAATGTGGTGGGAACGGTTTGTTTGCTTCAAGCAGCTAAAGAACACTGGAAAGGGAACATGGAGGATAAAATTTTTTATCATATTTCTACAGATGAAGTGTATGGTTCATTGGGTGAAGAGGGCTTCTTCTATGAAACTACCTCTTATGATCCGCGCAGTCCGTACTCTGCCTCAAAAGCTTCTTCCGATCATTTTGTGAGAGCGTATTATCATACCTATAAATTGCCGGTCAAGATATCGAACTGTTCCAACAATTACGGGCCTTATCATTTCCCGGAAAAACTGATTCCGCTCTGCATCCACAATATCATCAATAACAAGCCATTGCCGATTTACGGTAAAGGAGAAAATGTGCGCGACTGGTTGTTTGTCGAAGATCATGCCAGAGCCATCGATATCATATTTCACAATGGAAAAATCGGTGACACATACAATATCGGCGGACATAATGAATGGACCAATATAGATCTTATAAGAGAGTTGTGCAAACAGATGGATGTTAAGCTCGGCAGACCCGAGGGCACTTCCGCACAACTAATAACCTTCGTGAAAGACAGAGCCGGCCATGATTTGCGCTATGCCATCGATGCCACTAAATTGAAAAATGATTTGGGCTGGATGCCATCTCTTCAATTCGAAGAAGGCCTCTCCAGAACCATCGACTGGTACCTGAATAATACGGAGTGGTTAAACAGAGTTACGAGCGGGCAGTATCAGGATTATTATAGTGGGATGTATGGTAAATAGGGTTGAAAGTAGTTGAAGGTGGTTGAAAATTGTTTAAGATGGTTTGGGAAGGTTGATGGTTGTTGAAGATAGTTGAAGGTGGTTGAGAAAATATCATTTTCGGAAGAAAAAATCTATAAATGTTGTTGAAAAGGTCGTAAAAATATCATTCTGTCAAATTTATTTTGTTGGAAAATATTTTTCATCAAAATTAACTTGATTTGAAATCAACATATTCCTTTTCTTTTGAAAAATTGGAAATTTGGAATTTAGCCAGGGCTCTAGTAGTTGATGTTTATAGCATTACAGAAAAGCTACCGGAAAAAGAAAAATTTGGATTGATTAGTCAACTGAAAAGATCTATGGTTTCTGTTGCGTCGAATATTGCAGAGGGATCAACGAGAAGTTCTTTTAAGGAACAAGCGAAATTCAGTTCAATAGCATATGGAAGTCTTATCGAAGTATTAAATCATTTGATCATTTCAAAAGATCTAAACTTTATAAATCAAGATGAATTATTTTCGATACGTGAAAAAATTGTACAACTTTCACTCAAAATAAATAATATAAGAGCATATCAAGTAAAAAGGAGCAACGAATAATTTAAGATGTCAAAATAAACAATTTTAAACCATCTTCAACAATTTTCAACCATCTTCAACTCATTCAATGAAAGGCATCATTCTCGCAGGCGGATCCGGAACAAGATTGTATCCGATTACCATGGGTATCAGCAAACAACTTATGCCCATATACGATAAGCCAATGATTTATTATCCTTTGAGTACACTCATGCTTGCAGGCATCAAGGATATTCTCATCATCACCACACCCGAAGACCAGGAACAATTTAAAAGACTGCTAGGCGATGGCAGTCAGTGGGGATGTAATATCGTTTATGAAAAACAGGAAAAGCCAAATGGACTGGCTCAGGCATTTGTGATCGGAGAAAAATTTATTGGGAATGACAGTGTGGCTTTGGTGCTCGGAGATAATATTTTCTACGGTAGTGGCTTCAGCGGATTGTTACAGTCGGCTGCAGATCCTGCGGGTGCAGTCATTTTTGCTTACCCGGTTGTAGATCCTGAAAGATATGGCGTGGTTGAATTCGACAACAATTATAATGCAATCAGTATTGAAGAGAAGCCGGTCAATCCCAAAAGCAATTTTGCTGTTCCGGGTTTATATTTTTACAATAATGAAGTTGTGGAGATCGCCAAAAATATTCCACCAAGTCCAAGAGGAGAGTATGAGATTACAGATGTCAACAAGGTGTATATGCAAAACAAAAAACTAAAAGTCGTTACCCTTAATCGTGGCTTTGCATGGCTGGATACAGGTACCTTTGATTCCCTGAACGATGCAAGTGAGTATGTGAGGGTAATTGAAAAACGCCAGGGTTTAAAAGTCGGTTGTCCTGAGGAAATAGCATGGAGGATGGGCTTCATCAACGCTCAACAATTGGAAAAGCTTGCAGCCAACTTGCATAAAAGCGGCTATGGAGCTTATCTGAGCCGAATTTCAAAATAATCGTTTCATGCAATTTCAAGCTCATCCCACAGCAACAATTGATGCAGGCGCTTCCATAGGAGAAGGCACTAAAATCTGGCATTACACACATGTTATGCCCGGTGCTGTTATCGGGAAGAATTGCGTTCTTGGTCAGAATGTATTTGTTGACAATAAAGTTACTCTGGGGGATAATGTAAGAATACAAAACAATGTCAGTGTCTACGAGGGAGTAATTTGTGAAGATGATGTTTTTATCGGGCCAAGTGTTGTCTTTACCAATGTAATCAATCCCCGCAGTGCCATCAGCAGAAAAGATCAGTTTAAAATTACACGAGTAAAAAAAGGAGCTACAATTGGTGCCAATGCGACCATTATTTGCGGCAATGAAATTGGCTCTTACGCCTTCATAGGTGCAGGAGCTGTTGTTACAAAAAATGTTCCATCGTACGCATTGATCGTTGGTAATCCCGGCAGGCAAGCGGGATGGATGAGTGAATATGGACATAAACTTGCATTCAACTCACAAGGGATTGCTGTATGCATCGAAACTGCACAGGAATATCTTCTCGAAAACAATCAGGCAAAAAGAATTCGCTGAGTGTAATCGAATGTGCGACCCTCTTCCCCCAATTAAATTTTTCATTCATCGAATATGGGGTTATTTTGCAATTAAAAATATCGCAGTAACATGTGCGGAATTGCAGGGTCGGTCAATTTCAGGTTGAATTATGATATCATAAAAAAATCTATGCTCCATCGTGGACCCGATGAGCAGAATGGGTTTGTTGATGATAATGTTGATCTTTATCATCTTCGGTTATCCATTTTAGACATATCCGGTGGCAAACAGCCGATGACACTATTTGAACGATTTGCTATTATTTTCAACGGAGAAATTTATAACCATCTTGAACTTAGGGAGAGATTTAGCTTAATGTGTAAAACGAATTCTGATACAGAAACAATTTTATGGTTATATCAAAAGCTCGGTCCTGATTTTCTCCAGCATGTAGATGGAATGTTTGCTCTGGCCATTTATGATCGAACTGAAAAAAAATTGTTTATTGCCAGAGACCGGGCCGGCAAAAAGCCTGTTTACATATACAATGATCAAAACAAAATTGTTTTTGCCAGCGAACTAAATGTCCTCCGGTCCCTATTGCCTTTATCTCTAAATGAAAATAATTTTTATCATTATCTGAGGCTTGGTGTTTTTTACCGAAACCATACGCCTTATCAAAATGTAACCGAAATCCCCGGAGGTACTTATTGGCTCATCAATACCCAAAGTCTGGAAATAAAAGAAAAAAGATGGTGGGATATCAGTAAGTTCTATGAAATGCGCCATACTGATTCATTTGAACACAGTGTTGAAAATACCGACCGGATATTACAGCTTGCTGTAAAAAGAAGAGTCGAATCCAGCGATCTTGAAGTAGGTTGTTTTTTGAGTGGTGGAATTGACAGCGGATTGGTTACGGCCATGGCAAGTAAATATTCGGGGAATATAAAGACGGTTACCATGTCTTTCGAAGGGGAATACAACGAAGCGCCGCTTGCCAAAAAAGTTGCAGAAAAATACAATACATCCCACCAGGAGATCAGCATTTCATTCGATAGTCTTAGAGATGATGTTGAAAAAATCATAGCCAATTACGGTGAGCCATTTTCCGATAGCTCAGCCATTCCTTCCTATTACGTAAGCCGGGAAGCCAAAAAATATGTTACAGTCATTTTGAATGGAGATGGTGCTGATGAACTGTTTGGAGGATACAGGAGATATGTTCCTTTTTCCCGCTTTGATTTTTTTAAAAAAAACAGGCTGATTAAAAATACTTCTTCTGCGCTTAAATTTTTACTTCCTTCCTCTCACAACAAAAAATCAGCTTTCTCACATATCAATCGGTTGATTTCTCTCGCATCCAAGTCTGATCTTGAAATGTATTTGTCCGCAGGTGTAGACATCATGGAAGACTACGAAAAAAATATTTTTTCAGATGCATCTGACGGCCTTGTTGATGTAAGAAATGATTTTAGAATCATTACAGACAAACAAACAACCGGATTAAGAAAGATCATGAATATGGATTTCGACACCAATTTGTTCAGCGATCTTTTGGTTAAAATGGATATTGCCACAATGGCTCATTCTTTGGAAGGCAGAAGCCCTTTTCTGGCAAAGGAAATGCTTGAATATGTGCCAGGATTGAAGGACTCATTTAAGGTAAACCGTACAACCACAAAATACATACTCAGGACTCTTGCGAAGAAATATCTACCACAAGAATTAATACATCAGCCCAAAAGAGGCTTTGAAATACCATTAAAAAAATGGGTTAATGGCGAACTTAATACTATAATTAGTGATTATTTAAACGCAAGCAATTGTTTTCATAAAAACTATATCTCCCAAGGATTTACTCAAAAACTCTTGGAAAATAAAATCCGAATTCCTGCTGAAAAACGCGCAAAGATTCTATGGATGCTGTTTTGTATGGAGGTATGGAACAAAAAAGTGTATCTCTCATAAAGCCCCTAAAAAATATTACATTAAAATATATATTAAATTAATAAAACAGGAGTAAAATTTGATTCACAAATCGTAACTTCGCAGCCATCTTTCTGAAAAAAATGGAAGGTTTTTAAATTGTTCTCCGTTTAATTTTTCAGATGATTTGTAAACCATAAATAAATTTTTAAGCCTTTAATTCAGTATCTATTTCTGAAATAAGGTAAAAATAAATCTCAGGCATGAAGGTATTGATTACAGGTGGTGCCGGCTACATTGGATCTGTAT
>VERM01000101.1 GCA_018882645.1 Ferruginibacter sp. | reverse complement strand
GACGATGCCCTTTACTGGCGTCGAATCGCCAACATCGGGCGAACCATGGGGATTGATCACCTTATTAGAATCATCGCAGAGCGTCAGGGAGACCTGCATAGTGAGAAAACTTATGCATGCCTCCTCCGAGACTTGTATCTAAAGGTTTTGAGTGATCCGAAACGTTCTATAATTCCGGTTTCATTAAAGGGAAAAATACAGACTGGCTTTGTCCAGCAGAAAGTTTGAACGATTGTGAGGCATTGATGTTGTCAAATCCTTTAGCTATTACTTTATTGGTTGTTGCGTCAAATAGTTCCAGCTCAACCGTGCCCGAAAGTTCTTTATCACTCATATTAACGATTTTAGCAGGCAATTGAATTTTGTCACCGCCACGAAGAAGCCTTGGTGCATTGGGCTGAATCATTAATTCTTTTTGTGTGATTGTTTTTTTCTCACTGTATCCGCTGGCCAGTTCTTTTGTATGTGACAATGTCATCATTTTCCATTCCGTTAAAGCTTCGGGCATGGAAAATGTAAATTCAATATTGCCTTGAGCATCTGTCGTTAAAGCAGGATAAAAGAAAGCTGTTTCATTGAAGTTTCTTCGGATATTGATTTTTTTATCATCGCTCTTTTTTACTTCATTTTTTTTATCTGGAGCCTTGGATGGATTGATAGAGCTGTCAGCAGATATTTTATTTGCATAACTTATGCCATCCATCTCGGCTGCATCTGCAACGATAACAGGTTCTGCGATTTTACTATAGTATATTTTCCCCCTGAATCTTTTGTTGCGCTCATTCATTGTAAACAACTGGTCGTAACTTTTTTCTTTTTCATTTTTATACTGTAAAGGGATGCTGTTGTAATCAAATGAACCGACACTTCCGAAAGTATATTTTTCCCATTGTATCAGTTCCAGCAAGTTTTGCCATAGCGATTGCAGTGAGGCCCATTCATGCATCATAAATTGGTCTAATGAAGCATCGTACATACTGACGAGGACTTCAGACGCTATTTTATCTGCTTTATTGCCTTTGATTTTTATTTTCCATTTTTCCTTGCTTCCCGGAGAAAGTTTATCTCTGAACGTTTCGTATTGTATATTCAGTTCCTTATTGCTCCAGGGAATGACAAAGCTTTCACTTCCGGTATATACTCTGTTGTTCTTAATAAATACATAGCAAAGGTTAATGCCTCCTCTGTCTGACTCATTTATCGGAAGTTTATTTGAATAAATAGCATTTTTTCCGGATGTAGTATAATTGGCAATTGCTTTTTTGTCTGAGCGTATGACACTTTGAATAATCCATACTTTATCAAATTGAGTGGCAATATTGTAGTTGATCTGCTCTCCGGGTTCGGCAGTTTTTTTATCAGTAATGATTTCTACAGCCTTATCAGTTGTATTATTTTTTCTGGATTTGATCTCAATATATTTTTCCGCATACACGCCCTCTCCATATTTATCTTTTGCCGAAACAATCATTTTATACCATCCTGTTTTTAAATCAGTAGGCTTGAGGTTTATTTTCCCGTCAATCTTAGTGCTGTCATCGAAATCTGCAAAAACTTTACTTACGGGCCATTTATTTTTTTCATCCTCGTCTGCATACAATTCATCAGGAAAAGATTTATAGCTTTCTGATTTGCTCATCAAAAATAAATCTGGCATATCCCAATATCTTTCCTTGAAAATTTGAGTAGGCTGTTCAAGTTTTTTCAGTTCGATGCGCACATTCGTGGATTCGTGAATATCGTTGTAATTGAGGGTTTTGATTTTAATGTCTTTTATTTTGTCATCATATACCATCTCAGGACTTTCAATTGAAATCTGAAATGCCTGGTATGCAACTGCTATAGAGCTTGAGGCACTTCTGGTTTCTCCATTAAGATCTGTGATATCTGCACTTACTTCATAGTAAAATATCGGTTGATTTTTTTTCTCAATGCTTTGATCCGGTATGGCATTGAAGCTAATGGTAAATTCTCCTTTCTCATTTGTTTTCGTTTCTCCATTGGTTATTTCCATTTCTTCTGAACTGAGTGTATAGCTTGAGCGGTAATAACCTCCCCATCCCCACCAAACAGGGAATTGAACCTTTCTCACCACTCTATACGACACTTTAGCATCTCTGATTGCATTGCCGGCATATGCTTTTGCCAAGCCCGTTACATTTATGAGTTCATTTATTCTGTAAGTCCCCTCCGGTTTTTTTATTTCAGCATAAAATTTCGGCCGCTTATATTCTTCTACATTAAAGTACTGTTCATCTCCGCTGACTGAGTCCTTTATACTGAACCTGCCATTAAGCAATCCTTCTGGCAGTTTAAATGAGCCATTATAAGAGCCAAATTCATTGGTTATAAGTTTTACCGATGAAACTTTTTGCCTGTTAGCATCCAGTAAGTTTACGGTGGTTTTAAATTTCTCAACCACTTTCGAAGTGTTTTGAAGATTGAGTTCTTTTACAACTATACCTTTGAAAAAAACCTGTTGTCCGGGACGATAGATTGCCCGGTCGGTAAATATAAATGAATGAAGTAAGGAGTCTCTTTCATAACTGTATACCGGATATCTGGAAATATAATCGTCGGTAAACAATACATCGTTCCCGTAAGTTATTTCTAAATAATGAGAATCATAGTTTTCAATTTTTTTTAGCTGTATCATTCCGTTTTCATCGGAAGTATATTTTTCCTTTTTTACAAATTCGTATTCTGATTTATTGGAGTTATATTTAGTTTTCCAGGTTTGAACATTCGCATTTTTGAGAGGGAATCCGGTTTCTCTGTTGAGAATATACACCTCATTGTTTTTGTTATAGAGGTAACTAATATTACTTACATGAATAAAGTTTTTGGTCAGCAGATTTTTATCATTTGAGAATGAAGAGTCGATGGAAGTCAGCAGAAAATAACTTCCGGAAGACAACGGATCTATTTTGATTTCAACGGCGTGTTCCTGAAAATCTTTTAGATCCGGCAAATCAATGCTCCAGTTTCTTGAAGACGGCATTTTCAAAATGGTTTCATGCCAATTATAACTGTAATCATTATTATTGTTGATGATTTTGGGAATGTCACTGTTTTTTATGGGAATTATTTTACAATAAAGCTTTGAAACATTTTTGTATTTAAAAAATGCTTTAAACGGTTTCTCCGGAATGCATACTTTTTCTGTCTCAATTTTTACTGCATTTTTTTTAATGTTCAATAAAGTATTATTTGCATTGATAGCTCCATCTGATCCGGGATATTTGACGATAATAGAATCACAAAGCATTTTTGCTTTTCTTATTTCAAACTGTACATCTGTTTTACTGAAAGGATTGTATTCGTATCCTTTGTTTAAATATATCATCGACCGGAGATAGGAGAATTGTGCTGCACCGGGATTGGGTGCATAGTTTTTTTCAGCGCTTAAGTATGCTTGTTCAAGCAGCTCCTCTTTATCCTTGAATACGCCGTATGAGCTTACAAATTTTATTCTTGCCAGATCAGCATCGATCAGTGCATCTTTATTGCTTTCATTTGAATGAAATTGTAAAATTTTCTGTAATAATTTCAATGCCTGTAAATGATTTGAAGCGCTGTCTGAAGAATTGATTTTCAGTGTTGTAAAAGCCGCGACAGGCCCCAGTAAATCGGGATTGTTTATGACAAACTTGTTTGCGGGTTCAGTGATGTTGATCTCATCATTGCTGAAATATTCGAAAGCGCGGAAAGCAAGAAAATCGAATAGGGTAGGTCTGTTTTGTCTGGTATTTTTTCCTTTTTCAATAATAGCATCCCATTCCTTTATAGCTGTATTTTTTAAAGTCGTTTCGTTTTCCAGTGATGCTTTGTATAATGTGCTGATATATTGGTGAAATGTTTCAATACTCCAGGTTTTAAAATCTGATTTATTTTCTGTGTTGGTTTTTGTCCTGTCGTAGAGGCTGTATCGATTATCCTGAACATAATCCCATAGCATTTCCGCTTTTATACTGAGCAGTATGGCTTTTCCGGGATTGTTCATTTTATTTGCAAGACTGTCAATGAATTGAAGATTTTTTTCATCACTTTCTTCTTCTATAGTACTCTCATAAGACATTTTATACATTGCGGCCTTAATCATTTGCGGATGATTTTTATCAGCCGATGCGGTTTTCAAAATTTCTTTAACCTCAGTGAAAGCACTCTTGGTGAGCCCTTTTGCATCTAGCGCTTCAACTTTATCCCATTGTTTTTTATAATCATTCATTTGAGCCATCGTGGTTTCTGTTCTAATAAAAGAAATAACAAGGGTTAAAAAAATCATGTAAAATTTGACTTTCATTTCCTTCAATGTTTTAGGATTAAAAAAACGAAGTGATAAGCCGGGAATAAAAATTTTCATTCTGTTGTATTTAGATTGTAATATAGAATTTATATTCATTAAAAATGAAAATAAAAAAAGGCGTTAACTCTACATTAACGCCTTTGAATGATGAAATATCTTTATTTTATTTGATGGCTTCCAGCATGGTTTTGCCAATATCAGCGGGACTGGCAACAACATGAATGCCGCATTCACCCATGATCTTCATTTTTGCAGCGGCTGTATCATCGGCACCGCCAACAATGGCTCCGGCATGTCCCATACGTCTTCCTGGAGGTGCGGTTTGTCCTGCAATAAAGCCTACAACAGGTTTTTTATTTCCGGTTGATTTTATGAATCTTGCTGCCTCAGCCTCCATACCTCCGCCGATTTCACCAATCATCACGATGGCATCTGTTTCGGAATCATTCATCAATAATTCGATTGCTTCTTTAGTGGTAGTTCCAATGATAGGATCTCCGCCAATTCCTATGGCGGTGGAAATGCCAAGTCCTGCTTTCGCCACCTGATCAGCTGCCTCATAAGTAAGGGTACCTGATTTTGATACAATGCCTATGCGTCCTTTTTTGAAAATAAATCCCGGCATGATGCCCACTTTACATTCTTCAGCGGTTATTACTCCTGGACAATTGGGGCCAATCAGCCTGGTTTTGCTCCCCTGTAAATAATTTTTAACCTTCACCATATCCTGCACAGGAATGCCCTCAGTTATACATACAGCCAGACCGATACCGGCCTCTGCGGCTTCCATGATGGCATCTGCCGCAAATGCAGGCGGAACGAAAATGATGCTCACATCGGCTCCGGTAGCTTTTACCGCGTCGGCCACGGTATTGAATACCGGCTTGTCAAGATGCTTCGTACCTCCTTTACCGGGGGTAACGCCACCAACTACGTTGGTTCCGTATTCAATCATTTGAGTGGCATGGAAAGTGCCCTCTGTACCTGTAAAACCCTGTACGATGACTTTGGAGTTTTTATTGACTAAAACTGACATATTTGAATAAAAATTTTCGCAAAGATAGGGAGATAATTAATGTGTTAAAGTGAAATTGTATCAATACTTTCGCTTTCAACGCTGTCTTGTATTTTCTCAATTGGAGCAAAATGGTTTCTATTCTTGAAAATAATAACGGGAAGTTCTCTTGTCGACTGTTTTCTTAATTATTATTTGTTCAATTACTTATTTAACATACTTGCTTGCTGTTGCTGTGGATATCTTCTTGAAATATTTCAGATACTCTTTTCTTGTAAATTCTTTTTTTGCATTGCTTTTCAAATGAGTAAGTATTTCATTTCGTCTTATTTTCGTTTTAAGGATAATATTGGTATAAACCGTTAGACAATATTGTATTCACAATAAAAAATCATTACGCTCTAGTCAGGATTAAGCCTCAACTATTTCATCTAATCATTAATTCATAAAAGAGCTAATTGTTTTTTAACTAAGAGAGATTCTAAATCCGAACTACAAATTCTCTCCATCATAATTTTTGTATTCGAACAAAAAACTTTTTAATCCGGCTACCAGAATATCGCGATAGGAAATGCCTTTAATGGGTTTGAGATTTACCGGGCTGTCGATTTTACATTTTGCAATTTTAACTCTTCCTGACAAATTTAAACCCAAGACTAATTAGCCAATCTCCTTGTTTAATTTCAGGATTATATGAATTTTTATACGTGTCTTTTTTAAATGGAAGATTTACACCAAATTTTGTAAATATTATAGTTTTGGCAGTTTTACAAACATTGTTATAAGCAAGTGTATAGTCAAAGCC
>VERM01000451.1 GCA_018882645.1 Ferruginibacter sp. | reverse complement strand
CACTATCCAATATGGATGTTTTCTGAAGAACTTAACAAGAGGGGCCCAAAATATATAAAACTGCTCTTCCACGCCGATAGACCAGAGCGGATTGAGTAATCCAACCATATAATTTTTTGCCGCATAATTGGGGACAAAAAATACAAACATCAAAAACAAATCAATCACACTCGTTTCAAAAAATGGTTTTTTGTACAGATAAGGGTAAATCAAACCCAATAAAATAAACCCAATGAAGACTAAAAAAAAGTAAAGCGGCCAGATTCTCAAAACCCTTCTTAGATAAAAACTTTTTACGGATACAGTTTGAGTTTTTTTTATTTCATGCAATAACAAATAGGTTATAAGAAAACCTGAAAGCGTAAAGAAAAAATCCACTGCATCTCCACCCCTATTCAAAAAAGCAAAATTACACTCAGCATAAACTCCTAATTTATACAGAGATATATTGGCATGAGATATGACTACAAAAAAGGCGGCAATAAACCTTAGTGTATTTAAACCCGGTAAATAATTTGATTTCATCGACTCAAAAAATTGTTCTTTTAATTACCGGGATTGCCGGATTCCCTTTGTAGATAACATATTCCTCTAAATTACTTTCAGCAACCGAATTTATCCCAAGTATTGAATGTGTTTTACAAATCACTCCGCCATAAACCACGGCTTTTGCACCAATCCAGCATCCGTCCTCTATTACTACTGGCGATGATATAAAATCAAAAGTTATTTTGGTATGATCATGGCTACCGGTCAGGATTAACGCTCCTTGAGAAATGGTTACACTTTTACCAATTACAACCATTGACAGATTATCCATCCATACTCCTTCCCCAATCCAACTATAATCATCAATTTTCAATTTCCAGGGATATTTGATACTTACTGAAGGTTTTATAACGACTCCCTTTCCAATTTTTGCTCCAAAATACTTCAGCAAACCAACTTTCAAAAAAGAAAAAACATTTAACGGATTTTTAAAGAAGAGAATGTTGGCGAAGTACCATAGCAGCTGCTTAAATTTTGGCGCACCAATTTCAATGCTAGTTTTGTATAAGTTATTTTGAACTTTCTTCATCTCATTCTTCAATTTAGAGTCATCACTTTCTTAAATCTATTATGATATTTATTGATTTTTTTTATGAAAATAATGTATTGTAATTGTTATTCCTCAAACTGGTTTCAAGAAATGCCTTAGCATAATCCCATGCCCCTTTGGCGTATGTATTAAATTCATCCTGATCAGCTGATGATATTTTTTTGATAATTAGAGAAAATGCATCCGAATCGTTTAGAGATAAATCCCATCCGCAATTCGAATCACTAAGGTTCAACCAGGGTGTCTGATCACTAATCAATACAGGTCTTCCTGAGAGCAATGCCTCAAAAATAGAATGCCCAAAATTCTCCCCTTTTGTAGGAAGAATATACAAATGATTCTCTTGAAT
>VERM01000100.1 GCA_018882645.1 Ferruginibacter sp. | reverse complement strand
GTTATTTTCTGACCATTCAATATGGCATACTCGGTCCGGCCATCGCAAATCTGATTTCATTTAGCATTTATAATGCAATCAGAATTATCTTTTTGTGGAAAAAATTCCAAATGCATCCATTTTCAACTAAAACCATAGAAGTTATCCTTATTGCCTTACTTTCTTATGGATGCAGTTATTTTTTATTTATAAACCAAACAGGAATCGTGGGAATAGCCGGAAGGATTATTGTTTTTATTTCCATTTATGCTTTCGGCATGTATAAACGAGAAATCAGCCCGGACATCATTCCGGTGATACATCAAGCCAAAAAAAGATTAGGATTAAGGAGATGATAGTTTAAACTCTTTGATTCTTTTCAAAAAATAAGTTATAGCTTCTTTTTTTTCTTCATTCAGTTCATAACTTATATTCCTGGAAAAATAATCATACAAATCATATTCAGAAAAGTCCACCTTGGAAGCAATCAATTTTATATTTTTTACTCCTTCCTTATTGGCTTGATTAAAAATTTCAATGAACGCTTTGTTGAGCTGTTTATTGGAAACCCATACAGCAAATACAAAAGGCTTCCCAGTAAAAGCTTTCCATGCGGTACCAAGATCATAAATGTAAGCCGACTTTTTTCTTTGCTTCAGCGCCCTGTCACCTATAATCAACCCAGCCGCAGGACCAGCTATTTTTGTCTCGTAACCTTCCGTTGCCTTTACCAACACGGGAGATATATTCCAATATTCATAGAGGAGAATTTGCAGCAGGGCTACTGATGTTCTGCTTTGATAATCGAGATAAATTTTTTGGATCTGATCCAATGGCACATCACTGAAAAGGCAAACACTGGCCACTTCCCCCTCAGTTGAAATACAGAAGTCTGAAATAATATGATATTCATTCAGACTCAGTAAAGCCTCTACAGGCAATAAGGCAATGTCGGCCTTATTTTCCAGAAGCCTGATTGCCACCTCAGAAGGGTAATAAAAATCCAATTCAATTAAATCCTTTATATCTCCTCTCTCCAGACCATACGTAAGCGGTTTAGTATTCAAGTAACTAACCGCGGCAATTTTAATTTTATCTTTCAGTTCATCCATTTTAATCAATTTTCAAAATTAATCATTTATACCATGACCAAAATAAAATATAGAGTGAATTCAAATTCAATGATATCTGATAAAACTTAATTTATTGTACTTTTGTAACATGAGTGATCATTCCCTTTTAGCCATAACTCCTGTAGACGGACGTTATCATCACGTGATTAAAGAATTATCTGAATATTTTTCCGAATATGCACTCATCAAATACCGTCTTAAAGTTGAAATACTTTACTTCATCTTTTTATCTGAAAAGAAGTTTTTTTCAATAACTAAAAAACAAAAACAAATACTTTCTGAACTGACCGAAGAGTTTTCAGTTGAAGATGCAAAAAAAATTAAGGAAACTGAAAAGACAACCAATCATGATGTTAAGGCGGTAGAATATTTTTTGAAAGACAAGCTAAATGAGATTGGTGCCGGACATCTCAAAGAATGGGTTCATTTCGGACTAACTTCTCAGGATATCAATAATACTGCTATCCCCATGCTTTGGAAAGATGCGATTGAATTGGCTCTGTTACCGGCAATACTTAATGTTCAGAAGCACATCCATGAACTTGCCGTTGAATGGGAATCAATCCCGATGCTTGCCAGGACTCACGGACAACCTGCCTCCCCTACCCGTCTCGGAAAAGAACTCATGGTAATTGTGGAAAGACTGGAAAATCAAATCCAGCTTTTCAGCTATATTCCATTTACAGGGAAATTTGGAGGTGCTACCGGGAATTTCAATGCACATCATATAGCTTTCCCAACATACAACTGGATTAGATTTTCAGATGAATTTTTGGAAACTCGTTTGGGGTTACAACGCCAGCAGTATACTACTCAAATAGAACACTATGATGTACTTGCCGCTCATTTTGATAATATCAAGCGCATCAATACTATATTTACCGATTTTGTAAGAGATATCTGGAGCTATGTGAGTATGGATTATTTTAAACAAAAAACAAAAAAAGGTGAAGTGGGCAGCAGCGCAATGCCGCATAAAGTCAACCCGATAGATTTTGAAAATGCAGAAGGTAATTTGGGTATTGCAAATGCAATACTGGAGTATCTTTCAGCCAAACTGCCTGTATCAAGATTACAAAGAGATTTGACAGACAGTACTGTTCTCCGAAACATTGGCGTTCCGATTGCGCATGCCACAATTGCACTGAAATCTATTGAAAAGGGGTTGAATAAGCTGATTTTAAACGAAGTTAAACTAAAGGAAGATCTGGATAACAACTGGGCAGTTGTTGCCGAAGCCATTCAAACAATCCTTCGCAGAGAAAACTACCCTGCTCCATACGAGGCATTGAAAGAATTAACCAGAGGAACCTCCATCGATAAAAAAGCGATCCATCAATTCATTGGCAAATTGAAAGTTTCTTCTGCCATCAAGAATGAACTGAAGAAAATTACACCGCATAATTATACTGGTATGTAAGGATCTTTGAGAGGTTTGAGAGGTTCAGTCCTAAACTTCTAAACACCTAAACTACCAAACGTTTGAAAAAAAAGGACCGCCATAAGGCAGTCCCACATTATTAATTTTAAAGTCAGATTTTATTACAACTTGGTCAACCAGTAATAATTGGCTGCAAAATCAACTCTGATTCGATATTTACCCGGCGTTTCAGGATTTAAAAATGCAGGATCGGAGTCGGCCTGCTCAAATTCGCCAAATAACGCATCTCCTGTTGTTCTGTGAAACTGAGTTGACCAAATACCTAATTCCTGAATCAGTTTATAAATACCTCCTTCCGTAAAATCAACATCCAGGGTATAAACAAAAGGATTCTCTTTGGTGAAGGTATATTTTGGATCCAGTGAAGAAGAATTATTCCAGCCATTCAGATTTCCTACTATATAGAGGTTAGCAGGAGTTTCACCTCTTGCGCTGGATGGTGCAACCGTATATGTCGCATTTTGGAAATCAACAGTCACCCTATACCATCCGGGAACAAATGGCTCGGGAAATCCAGGCTCAGCATCTTTTTGTTCAAATTGACCTGACAAAGGACCTCCACCATCAATCATATGATACTGGGTGCTCCAGTTACCTAATTCTTGAATCAATTTGTAAGCACCTCCATCCTGAAAATTAAAAATACCAGCAAAAGTGGTTTCCCCAATTTGAGAAAACTGGTATTTTGTTTCCAATGAAGATGAATTGTTCCATCCATTGATGGTTCCGACCAGATACAATGCAGCGGGAACCGGGATTTTGGGTGGAACTTTATATGGAGTAGCCTTGAAAGTGACTGTATTGGAAGTCAGCCTTTCATTGTTGTTCGGATATGAAGAAATAATTCTTGCTTCCACACCATATTCAACACCAAAAGAAAGTCCTAATTTAAGAAGCAAAGCATTCAGATCTTTTGCTAAAAATGTTTTATTCAGCGTTCCGGTAAACTCCATTGACTCTGCTTTAGAGAAATTGCGTCCGGCTGAATCTATTTGCAATATATATTTAGTTTTTGCTTCTTCGATTGAATATGCAGGAAAAGTCCAATTGAATGTAATCACTTCAGTCAACGAATCTTTAGGTTCAGGGGCAACTGTGGTTGCAGTTGCTGTTAGCTGAGAAGCTTTACCACTCTGGTAGAAAGGTAAATCCCCTACTTTGTTACAAGCACTCAATATAAGAGCAACTGCAAACAAGTAAGAGGTGATTTTAAATATATGTTTCATAATTGTATTGTTTGTTTGATTTAAGTTGAGCTCAATTATATTTTTACAATCGTTAGGGTTTTTGCATCCAGATCAACGGTAATTTTGTATTTACCCGCTTCATCAGGCGTGCTGATGGCATCCGGATCATTTGTATTTCCCGGATTTTCTGAAATAGTACCGCCTGTTGGAGAGCATCCACCCCACTGTGGCTGCCAAGCCCCTTTTTTCGAAAGGAATTTGTATTGCCCGCCGGGTTGTAAATCGATATCAATCTGAAACTTCCTGTCTCCGAGATATGTAAGTTCCTGACTGTCAGGAGGATTATTTGTCCAGTTAGATGCAGTAGCAGATCCGGTAATCCAAAGTCTTGGTTTATTAAGATCTTCGTGAGGTGTTACTACAAAACTGACAGCATTGGAATAAACAGCAGCAGCATTATTGCCCAAAGTAGCTTTGATTCTCATTTGGATTTCATGAGGCTCCCCTTCTTTGAGTTTCAGTTTAGCGCCGGAAACAAGTATATCATTCAACTCACCGCTTTTGAAAGTTTTAGAAAGGCTTACAGGAACTGCGATCTCTTGTTTTCTTGGGTTTGTAAAATTAGACCCCACAGTATCCACCTGGATAAGATAGGTAACATCATATGAACTAGCTCCAGTGTTGAATTTATATTCGGGGTTATTCCAGCTTAAAGTAATTACTTCAGCTGTTGTTTTATTTGAATTGAGAATGGTTGGGTCACTAAAGTTGGATGCAGTGAGCACAACAGGCTTAGCCCCCTCATAAAGTGTTTGATTCTCATCTTTTTTACAAGATGCAAATACTGACATTATCAGTGATAAGAAGAGTATTTGTTTGAGTATTTTTTTCATATTGAATGATGTTTAAATAGATAATTATTAATAACCTGTGTTTTGTGTCAAATTAGGATTTGCTGTTCTGTTGGCAGCCGGGATAGGGAACAGATTATATTTGCTATCCACAGCAGTTCCAGATGCAACGCCACCTTTCCAAGGCCACAAATAATCACCGGTTGTCAATTGCCCAAAACGAATCAAATCTGTACGGCGATGACCTTCCCAATACAACTCTCTGGCTCTTTCATCCAAGACAAATTGAGGAGTAATTTGAGAAGCAACAACATTTCCATTGTCATTACCATAAGCTCTTTTTCTTAAATTGTTGATATACGTAACCGCAAGATTGATGTCGCCTGCACCACCACGGGCAGTTGCCTCAGCGTAGATGAGATACATTTCAGCCAAACGGAAAACGGGGAAGTCCACATCAGAGTGCTCACCTGTAACATCTGAAACAGGATTGCCATCCGAACGAATGTTTCTGTATTTGCATACATGCAGACCGTTTGAAAAATCACTGATGTCATTTATTTCAATTTGCGATGGGGTCGGTTTAAACACTGTAGTGGTGAAAAGTGCTCTTTTATCAGTAGTCCCTGTAAGATCAAAGAATTTGTCAGCAAGGCCTTTAGTCGCCCTGTATCCAAACCATCCTCCGTTTACACCATAATCTTTAAAATCAGAACCTGCAGCTGCATGCACAAAGAAAGTAGTGTTTCCGTAAGAGAATGATTTCAATCCATCACAATTGATGGTAAATATCAATTCACTCTTACATTTATCATTGTCTGCCATGAATAACTCAGCATAATTAGTATGCAGAGTATATCCTGCATCAATGACTTTTTTAGCGTAAGTAAGCGCTTCTGTATTTTGTTCAGTACCGGTGTACACTTTAGCATTCAGGTAAATGCGGGCAAGAAGCGCCCATGCAGCCGCCTGATCAACACGTCCGTATTCTATGGTTTTAGCAGGAGCCAATGTAGTTTCAATGGCTTTGAGCTCATCAACTATATATTTATATAAATCCTCTCTGCTGATTTCACCTGGAGTGAAAGCACCTATTTTATCAGTCTCAGTAATGAAAGTGGATTTACCGAAGAGATCAAGCATTACCCAATAATTGAAAGCTCTTAAAAACCTTGCTTCAGCATTTGAGTTTCTAATATCTGTTGCAGCAGCACCTGTAATTCCTCTGTCTGTTAATTTTTCAGGAGCAGATTCACGTATGTATTCATTGATAAGGGTAATATTGTAAATTGGCCTGGCATAGATTCCTTTAATGAATGGATCAACACTTGTCCATTTCAAACTGTGAAAATCCTGGATAGTTTGGTCGTTCCAAGCCACCACGGCCTCATCGGTAGGCAACTCTTGGGCGTTAAAGAGATTCCTGATGAATGCAACCTGTTGACCTTCATCCAAACCTCCAGCAATATCAGGACTACCGGCAGGCCCCACATTACCGGTAGAGGATAGCGTTCCGTAAATTTTAGCCAGAACACTTTTATACCCTTCAGGAGTTGAATATAC
>VERM01000450.1 GCA_018882645.1 Ferruginibacter sp. | reverse complement strand
GTCTATAGCGGCGCTGTTGTTGTAAATATCATGAAGATCAACTTTTATCCGTGCCATGTGTTTATTGTTCTGTTAATTTTATACCTGCTTTCTCAATATTAATTAGCCGTTTCTTGTATAAATTTCCAATGGTCATTTTGAATGTTTTTTTACTCATTCCAAAAAATGAATAAATCTCATCCGGTTCACTTTTGTCATAGTAAGGTAGGTATCCGTCATTCTCTTTCAATAATCTGATAATTTTTTCCGATTCATCTTCCACTCTTTTGTATCCTGGCTTTCCTGCGGCAACATCAATTTTGTTATCTCTGGGATATATCTTTTTTATAAAACCTGTAAAAGTATCTCCGGCAGTAATGTCGCGATATATTTCATTGAAATGTAAAACTCCGGT
The DNA here is from genome assembly GCA_018882645.1 of Ferruginibacter sp. Classification (GTDB taxonomy): domain Bacteria; phylum Bacteroidota; class Bacteroidia; order Chitinophagales; family Chitinophagaceae; genus Ferruginibacter. The sequence continues at coordinate 1,058 of VERM01000450.1, read as the reverse complement.
ATGCATATTGTTGATGATAACAACATAACCAATATCTGTTCTTCTGTATACCGTTAGTTTTACTTCATCCAGTTCTTTTACGGTAAGTGTATCATTACTCAGAAATTGATCGATTTTTTCTGTAGCTGCCAATCTTCCGGTTTTTTCATCTAATACAATTTTCACCAAATATGATCCTCTCGAAAGCATCTTTGTGATTTGCTGAGATTTTGGAACAAAAATATCTTTCATCAAACCCCAGTCTAAAAAAGCTCCTTGTTCCGTAACGCTTACGGCTGTCAATTTTACAATATCCCCTAAAACGCCTTTGGGTTCTTGTGTTGTGGCTATAATTCTGTCCTCGCTGTCATGATATACAAATACTTTTACCACATCTTCAGCTTTCATTTCAGCATTGACAAACCGCTTTGGCAACAAAATCCCTTCTTTCCCATCATCAAGGTAGTATCCAAAATCTACCATTCTCAATATTTTCAGATGATTGTATTCCCCCACTTTAACCATATCAGGCAATTTTTTATGCAAGTTACTAATGAAGACGGATTAGTGGCATCTTCCTTAATTCTTATTTTACATTACTTATTTCTTATTTCCTCGGTCATTTTTATCTTTGTAAAAACCCCTTCTATCTCTAATCCATCAACGATACTATCCTCTCCTATCGAATATCTCACCGGTGTCAGCGCCATCAGGGGAGACCTTTTACGCAAGGAACTGAATATTTTTACCTTCGGAGATCTGCTTGAACACTATCCGCTTCGGCATATAGACCGTACCAAGGTAGAGAAAATAAATCATTTGAATGAATACTCTGACTATGCGCAGGTAGCGGGAAAATTAATCGGCAAACAAATCATCGGCGAAAGAAGAGGACGAAGACTGGTGGCTCAACTAAAAGACGATACCGGCATTATCGAACTGGTTTGGTTTCAGGGCATTCAATGGGTTGAAAAAATACTGCATACAGACAAAGACTATCTGGTTTATGGCAAACTCAGTTTTTTTCTCGGCAAACCGCAAATGGCACATCCGGACATCGAGCCCTACACCTGTCTCTA
>VERM01000099.1 GCA_018882645.1 Ferruginibacter sp. | reverse complement strand
CGCTTCCGGTTATGTGTAATCCTTATTGAAATTTTACATTTCCCGTCTTTTTGGGGATGGTATCTGTCTATAAACACAGAAACGTTTGCAGTACTCATGACATTTGATTTGACTTAAAAAAATATTTCCGTCACATTTCCGTCACAAATATACAAATTAAAGCAAAATATTAAAAAGAAATAAAATAAATTGAAATCCTTTAAAATCCTTTACTGCAATGGGTTTTATTAATTATCTTTGTTTTTTTATCAGCTTATTTTTGGGGTCGGGTTCTGACTGTTAATCAGAGGGTCGTTGGTTCAAGTCCAACAGGGGGAGCCCAATACCAGTAAGGGTTTCAGCCGATTTTAAAAAGCTGAAATCCTTATTTTTTTTGTCAATTTGCACCAAAATTTGCACCACAACTCCCCCGTCGAAAAGCTTTTTTTGATTTGCTCAGCGTACGTTTTTTGAGTCACATTTTTGCACCAAAACAGGTGAAAGCGCAACTTAACATTATTGGGTGAATTCAATCCTCCTCTTCCAATTCAACATAATCCATTCAGAAACCTCCTCACTCCTCCAATAGATTGCGGTTTGCCTGCTTTATATTTGAAGTTGAATGAAATTATTTATACTCAATAAAAGTCGGCCTGCTGTTTTCTTTTCATTGAATGGGCAAGACAGTTTTTTGCAAATCAAAAAAATAACTTTAATCACCAAAAGGGATTGGGGTAATAGTTTAACTTCAATCATTTCATCCTTTGAACTGAGTTATGAACTTTCCAGCATGGTGTATAAGGAAGGGTGTATTATTGATGAAAGAAAAAAATCATTACCCATAACAATATCTGTTAGCCCAAACCAGACACAACCGATTTTTGAAATGGATCTGAAAATAAAAAACGAATGCTTTACCATTGGAAGTAATCCAAATCAAAACCATTACGAAACGCTTCGGGTAGAGTGGAAAGAAATCAGATCAATACCGGAGGAGTTTGAACTGAAATTTGATACTGAACTATATGATATGGATTTTAAACATCAAGCCAATTCACAGTTTTTACTATGATAAATGGATTTGTAATTGATATAATTAATGAAAACCCGGAAGCCATCTTTCTTCCATTATTTACGGATAAAGGATTGCCCGGGGGTGTAACCATAACTGCAAAACACTCCGGGTATGATTATAACGCCTTGTTTTTGATGGCTATGACCGAGGGCTTTACCGGTAGTGGCATCTCAACAGACGATGAACGTATTGGACAGGTCACTATTTATGAAGCCGGAAAACCCAATAATTATGAGTTTTACAAGTTATTGGAGAACAGGAAAATCAGGATTGATGGGGTATCCTGCTATGTAACTTTGATAATTCCGCCCTCATCTGAAATAACTGCACAATTGATGCCGGTTGTTTAATGAGGCAGTCCTCCGATAGATTGCGGTGTGCGGGATTTAATTTTACAAATAAAAAATGTAAGAACTTTGGATGAAAAATAGAAATTTGATTTTTAAAAAAAGGTGGATTACTGCAAAAAATAGAATGGTTTTGCTATAAATAAAATAGAATATTTGCAAGGTGCAACCGTAAAAGGTAACTCTTCACAAATCCAAAAGAGCCACTTTTTTGCCTACGCACTGACAACAACGATAAATGTTATCCGAATAAAATGGTTAAAAATATGTTCAATATATTGCACCTTATAAAGCCAAATATTTTATCTTTGACACATTAAGTAATTTAACAGCGGGGGCAACGCTATAAATTCTGCAAACAGACAAATGAGATCAAACAAAATAGGTCAAGTAGCAAAGTTTCATACACCGCTACCAGACGAAAATCCTAACCAACTTTACGTTCTTTTAGAAATTATTGAAGATGATGAAAGACCAAGGGTCGACATCAAAGCTTTAAATACAGGACTTCCCTTCCCTCCCATTAACACAGTTAGGTTAGACGACCTCGAAGTTGTAGAAGTTGATACTGCTGACCTTGTTGGACATCAAGTAACAATTAAGAAAGCCGACTATTCACAAGCAACAGGTAAAGTTGTAAAAGTTAGTGAACAGAAAATAATGCTTGACTTGACCAATGGCGTTAAAGGAGTGGAAACAAATGTTTATCTGACAATTGAAGTCGAAAACGGAAAAGAACATACAGGAACTCTTTTTGTGAATTAAAAATCAATTCTATGAAAGCGGAAATATCAGAAACAGAAGAACAAATTAAAGATTACCGAGCAAAGCTTGGCGACAAGATTAGAATTGTTCGAGAGAAAAAAGGTTATAGCCAAGAGCAGTTAGCTGAAAAAATGAATATCAACCGTTCTACCATTTCAAAAATTGAAAATGGAAAGTTTGGAATTACGGTTGATTACTTAGCTAGGTTTTCGATATTTCTTGACTATGAATTTAAGGTAATTGAAAAATAATGGACACAATGGGATTGCAAATACTAGAAAATAAATTTGAACACAAGCAGAGTAATGGTAAATAAGAAACAAAAAAAACTAACATTCATAGATTTGTTCGCTGGACTTGGTGGCTTTCACATTGCTCTTCATAGCTTAGGACATAAATGTGTTTTTGCTAGCGAAATAAATGAGGACTTAAGGAAATTGTATAAAATTAATCATGGTATCGATTGCACAGGAGACATAAACGCAGTAGAGGTTAAAAACATTCCTAAACATGACATCATCTGCGCTGGTTTTCCTTGCCAACCATTTTCCAAAGCGGGCAAGCAAAACGGACTGGAAGACTTGAACAACGGCAACTTCTTTAATCGGATAATGGAAATTGCAGATTTTCACAAACCCGAATTTATTTTTTTAGAGAATGTTCCAAATCTCAAGGGACACGATGAAGGTAACACATGGCAGTTTATTTTTAATAAACTTTCTGTAAAGTACGATGTAAAAGAAAAGGTTATTTCTCCACATAAATTTGGTGTTCCTCAGCATCGTTCAAGAATTTATATTGTGTGCCGTTTAAGATCTAAAGGCGGATTAAAAGACTATGAATTTCCAGAAGGTTCTTTTAAAGGAACTCTTTCAATCAAATCAATCATAGAAAAAAAACCCAAAGAATATACTGTTATTAAACCCAATTCTTTAAACCATATCAAAGTTTGGCAGGAGTTCTTAAATAATTTAGAACCTATTGACGTTCCTAGATTTCCAATATGGGCAATGGAGTTTGGAGCAACATATCCTTTTGAAAACAAAGCCCCTATTCATTTAACAGTCGAAGAACTGAAGAAACACAAAGGTAAATTCGGACAGAAAATTAAAGGTCATTCATTTGATGAAATACTTGAATGTTTGCCAATCTATTCTCAAATCGACCAACAAGAATTTCCTCATTGGAAAAAATACTACATCAGGGCTAATCGTGAATTTTATTTAAAACATAAAAAATGGTTAGATAATTGGATCCCAAAAATTCTTGATTTTGAAAACAGTCACCAGAAATTTGAGTGGAATTGTGGTAATAAAATCCCTTTGGAAATTAATGATAAGATTTTACAGTTCAGACCATCGGGCATTAGAGTAAAAATGCCAGATTTTTCTCCAGCCTTAGTTTTAACATCAACTCAAATCCCAATATTTCCTTGGCTTGGTAGATATATGACACCAAGAGAGGCTTCAAAATTACAATGTATGGAGGAACTAAAAGAATTGCCTAGCACAACGGCAAAGGCATTCCGTGCCTTTGGAAATGCTGTAAATGTTTGTGTTGTAAAAAATATAGCTAAAAATCTTTTGAAATAATTATGAGCAATATTAACACCGTATCAATAAAAATTCAAACAGGGGTTTACGGACAATTTCGTAATCTTAATAATAGAGTTTGGTTTGCTTTAGGAGAGTATGTAGATAATGCTGTTCAAAGTTTCGAAAATAATAAAGAGAGATTAAAAAAAGCAAATAAAGGTAAATACCAATTTGAAGTCAGAATAAATATAGACTGGGAAAACAATTACATAAAAATTTGGGACAATGCCGCTGGCATTGATACAAAAAATTTCCAAAGAGCTTTTGAACCTGCTAATATACCAATAGACAATACAGGTTTACATGAGTTTGGAATGGGAATGAAAACTGCATCAATATGGCTTGCTGATTTTTGGAGTGTGAGAACCGCAGCACTTGATGAAGACGAAGAAAGATTTGTAGAGTTTGATTTGAAGAAGGTTTTAGCAGAAGAAAAAGAGATTCTAAAAGTTAAAAATTCTGGCAAGTCAAAATCAACCCATTTTACTGAACTTGTTTTAAATCAATTATCTAAAAATTCTCCGTCAGTAATGCAGATGGATAAAATTAGAAGACATTTAGGTAGTATTTATAGAAAGTTCATTAGAAAAGGAGATATGAAGCTTTTTATAAACGATGAAGAACTTATTTACGAAGAACCTGAAATATTAAAAGCACCTTTTTATAACAACCCAAATGGTAAAAGAATTGAGTGGAAAAAAGAGATAAAATTTTCATTTGGGAAATATAAAGTAAACGGATTCATTGCAATTTTAAACACAATGAGTACAAATGAAGTTAATGGTTTATCTCTTTTTAGAAGAGGTAGAGTAATTGAAGGTAGCCACGATGAAAAATATAGGCCAAAGGCTATTTGCGGCCAAATGGGCTCTCCGAGATACAAAAGAATTTTTGGTGAATTGGAGTTAGAAGGATTTGCAGTAAGTTTTAATAAAGGAAGTTTCCAAGAACAAGAGGACTTAGAAGCATTAATGGAAGCGCTTCAAGCAGAAATCTCAACAAAAGAATTTGATTTATATACTCAAGCAGAAAAGTATATTAAAGAAAAAACTCAAAGCGATAACACGAAGGTTGCAAAAAAAATAGTCAGCAATTTAAGGAAAACAACTAAACATAGTGACCTTAAAGAAAAGGTTGAAACATCACTAAAAGATATTGACAATAAAAGTATTGCAACACAAAATGAAAAGCTAACTAAAAAGGCGAAAACAATAGATTCACACGAGGACTTTATTGAAATCAAAGATGAGAAATACAAGTTGAAAGTTGAACTCATTACAGAGCCGTCAATAACAGATTTGTATTCGTTACAAATTGAGGATGACGAACTTTTTGCAAAAAAAATAACTTACAAAATAAATCTTGCTCATCCCTTTTTTAATCGATTCGAACGACTTAAAAATGAAGAAGATTATCAACCCATAATATCTATTATTCGTTCTTTGGTTTTAGCTGAGGTTATAGCTCCATCGCAGGGAACAAAAAATGCTGGAAATGTTAGAATGAATTTCAACCATTTTCTAAGAAATATTTAAACTATGAGTGAAACAATTAAAATAATTCAGCCCGCTGTTTCAAACTTCCAAATTGCAGAAGGTTTGAGAACTAGAGATTTAATAAGTCGTTTAACCAAACTTGATTCTGACGAAAGAGATAATTTGATAAATGAAACAACAGAAATTCTATCAAAATGTGTAAACCCTGTAAACACAAACGATAGCACAACTGGAATAGCTATTGGGTATGTACAAAGTGGTAAAACAATGTCATTTACAACATTAACCGCATTAGCTCTTGATAATGGATTCCGCATAGTAATTTACTTTGCAGGAATTAAAGTTAATTTATTAGAACAAACAACAAAACGTTTAAAAAAAGACCTTCATACAGATGGTGACAATGCAAGATTTTATAAAGTTTACCAAAGCCCTTCGGTAAGTGAAAATGTTCATGGTAAAATCCAAAGTGCATTGAGGTTAAATCATAAACCAGCTATTCTTATAACTGTATTAAAGCATTACAAACACATTGAGGAACTAACTAAAATATTCAAAACAGCAGAAGTACGGGAGGAACTAGGAAACAATGGTGTTTTAATAATTGATGATGAGGCAGACCAAGCAAGTTTAAATACTTATGCAAGAAAAAACAGCAAAACCGAAGATTGGGAAGATGATGAATTTAGTTCAACATATTCAAGTATTCTAAATTTGAGAGCATCACTTTCAAATCATTCATATATTCAATATACAGCTACACCTCAAGGGCCATTATTGATAAACATAATGGATTTGCTTTCTCCTAAATTTCATGTGGTTTTGACACCAGGCAAATCTTATACCGGTGGCAAGACTTTTTTTGAGAATAACACAGACTTGATATTTACAATTCCAGACACAGAAGTATAT
>VERM01000098.1 GCA_018882645.1 Ferruginibacter sp. | reverse complement strand
CACTCCAATTGATGTAGATATAGTTCCCTCTGTTGTAAGCGAGCCGACAGTTGTAGTAAAAAAATCTACCCGCGGAAGAATGAAACTCAGTGAAATGTCGGCGGATGTAGATAAAATCGAGATTCCTGAAGATGCTATTCTTTTTTCAAGGAGTTATTATAATATCGGGGCTGTTGCCGAAATGTTTAAAGTGAATCAATCCTTGATTCGTTATTGGGAAAATGAATTCAGTATTTTAAAACCTAAAAAAAATGGTAAGGGCGACAGGCTTTTTCGCCCAGAAGACATTAAAAATCTAAAATTGATACATCATTTGCTTCGTGAGAGAAAATATACAATAGAAGGGGCAAAAGATTTTTTAAAAAAGAGTAAATATGCAGATAAAAAGTTTGAAATGATTGAGTCACTAAAAAGCCTCAAATCTTTTTTACATGAATTGAAAGCGGGAATCTAGATCCGGTATTTGTATTCATCAAACAATTGAATTTATTTTTGTCATTCCATCGCCCCCCTCACTATTCAGTATAGTGATATCATTACCGGCGGTATTCAGTTTCATATCCTCTTCTTCTATGCATTTCTTCGCAAACAGATTAAACTGCTGTTTTGTATCTAAAAATTCAGCCATTGAAAACGGAAGTGTAAAAAATTCAACGGCAACGCATACACTATTTTTGCTGAAATCGGCAAAATAAACAGAAGAACTTCCGATATCAGGACTTTTTTGTTCAAGATATGTGTTTGTTTTTTTTATAAATCCCTCTATTTTATTTGCAGGAGTAGTTGGGGCAAACTCAAATTTGATTTCAGCTCTTCTTTCGGTTCTTTTGCTCCAGTTGTCTACTACGCTGTCTACCATTTGTTTATTGGGAACCGATACCAGTGTTTTTTCTGTTGTCCGTATTCTTGTGCTTCTTAGTCCAATATGCTCTACTACGCCATTGACATTATTTATCTTAACGGTATCGCCAGTAAAAAACGGCTTGTCAAAAAAAATGATGAATGAAGCGATTAGATTTTCTATGCTTTCTTTTGCAGCAAGAGCCAATGCAGCCCCGACGATACTCAGTCCGGTAAGAACTGAGCTGAGATTTACATTAAATCCGGCTTTTAAAATCAATAATAGACCAATAATATAGGCAATGGTTTTCAAAAAATCTCTGAAAAAAACAATGAGCTGATCTTCTCCCTTGTCTTTCCCTGTTGCTTTTTTTGATTCCAGAATCAATGATATGAAATCAATAAAACTCCTGACCAGCCGTATGAAATAAATGATGATTAAGCAAATTCCGGATTTTTGAATGATTTCATGAAAAGTAAATTCGTATATGTTGAAGTTCCAGGATGACGGAAAATTCAATTTAGCGATAGCCAAAAAAGAAATCAATATCGTTAGAAACCATCCCAGAGGCTTGAAAATCAATCCAATAAATGATTGCTTCTCAACCGAAGGCCAGCTTCTGCCGATGATTAAATACAATAATGAGGCGAGATATTTGGAGAGTGTTTTTCTAAACAGGCTAATAAGCGCAATGGCGCCAGATACAATCAAAAGGTTTCGTATTGAATTATCCAGTATGATTCTATCTAAAATGTCCATGTGTATTTTGTCTCAATTGGTATAGATAAATGTCAATCCAATACATAAATTTCCAAGCCTGATTTCTTCAAAATATACAACTTCCCGTTGATAGATTTGATATTGATGAAATCAGCTACTGTATTAGGCAATGTATACGTTTTTTGATCCAGTTTTTTTACCTGACAGGTGACCAATGTATTGTTGAGAAATCCGTATAAAATATTGTTGCTCACAGATACATGCTTCCAGTCCGTGAAAGCTATTTTGTTTTTATATGTACCATAGTAATCAAATAGATAAAATCCATTATTTTCGTCGTATACATAAAGTTGATTGTCACAGTCAATAATACAGGAAGGAGCAGGGCCTTCATTCGTCAGCAGTCTGATGTCTGAACTTTCCAAAAGCGCATCACCCTGGTCATTAATTTTTTTTATTTTATAATCCTGTTCATCAAAAATCCAGAAATTATTGTCATAAGAAGTGGCCACAGTATTTACACTGAAAATATTTTTATTTCTAAGGTTGATGTTATTGCGCTGAATCAGAAATCTGTCCAATGCCAAAATGGTAGAGTAGTTTTTATAGTAAACTAAAATTTTTAGAGGGTTACTTACATCAATATAAGAAGGATTGCCAAATTTTTTTACTTCATTGAATACAGCAACAGAATCTCTTTTGTTATTCAGTTTAATCAATCTGTTTCCGGTAGTGATGAGATAAATGTTGTCAAGTACATCAGCATTCATGTAGGAGTAATCTCCGGGAATTGTTCCGATTAACCTGAGTCGGTTTAGAGGAATAGATGAGCTGTCTGTATTGGCATTTTTTTGAGCGTATGTACCTGATGGAAAAAATAAAAGCAACACAAAACCCAACGATATGGATATTCTGGCTGCCATCAGTTTGTATGTGATTTTAATTCAAAAGAACTTCCGTTAAAAACGCCATAACTATTGTATTTGATCCAGTCTCCCAGATTGATGTAACGACTATTTTCGTTGAGTTTTATATCTAATGGCAAATGACGATGGCCAAAAACGAAAAAATCAAAATGCTCTTTTTTCAATACTTCCTTACTGTATGTCACCAGCCATTCTTTTTCTTCACCCAAAAAAACCTCATCGCTCTTTCCGGTTTTTGCCCTGCTTTTTTTGCTAAAATAATCTGCAATCTGAATGCCAAAGTACGGAGGTATGAAGCCGAATAGAGTTTGTGCAATCTTATTCCTAAAAACTTTTTTTATAAATTTATATCCATGATCACCGGGTCCCAGTCCATCGCCGTGCCCGAGTAAAAACTTTTTCCCATACAATTCAAAAGGAGTAGGTTTGAAATAAACCGGAATATTGAGTTCGGTTTGAAAATAATTGCGCATCCACATGTCGTGATTCCCTACAAAAAAATGCACCGGGATACCCTTATCTGTAATTTCTGCGAGTCTGCCAAGGATTCTAACATAACCTTTGGGTACCACTTTACGGTATTCAAACCAGAAATCAAATAAGTCTCCGAGAATAAAAATCTGTTCCGCATCTTTCACAATTTCATTCAGGAAAGAAATGATTTTTTTCTCACGTTCAAGGCTGGATAACTTGTCCGGCGCACCTAAATGAAAGTCTGATATAAAGTATATCTTTTTCACCGGAGTCAATTGAATGAGATTTTAAGATTTATTTTTTTGCGAAAGATAAACAAATATATCGCCGGTTTCCAATGCAGGCAATCCTTCAGTACTCCCATTGTACCAGTAAATCCATGCTTTTTTATTCTGGCTGCGATCCTGTATCACCTCAACGAGTTCTCTTCTATACCAGGGTGTTTCTCCCGGTATTACGTTTAGTCCTTCATAATCGTCCAGTTGTGCGATAGCCCATTGAAAAGATTCCGGGCTATTCGCCTCATACAACTCACCGATTAGATAGCGCTCCTCCATGGTTGGCACTGCCACAGGATAGTCTCCTTTTTCAAAAAAACAACCCTTCACAAGACCATCGCCTAAAGGACGAAAAAATTCAGATAAATAATGATAGGCAGGATGATGAAATCCACTCCTTAGTGAGCCGTACACAAACAATTGATAAGTATTCGTTTCCAATGACATGAAGGTATTATTATGATTTAGGTTTGTTCTATCAGAAAGCAATATACTTCTTTTGGTCCATGAACCCCGGTTACCAGCGTCTTCTCAATATCAGCAGTTCTGCTAGGCCCGCTTGCAAATGTAATAAGTGAAGGGAATTTGTCAGCATATTTCCCATGTATAAACTCAAGTGCCTGTTTTAAATCATAGACCACCTGATGATTGAATGCCACGCAAACATGTATCGGTGCGTACACGCTGGCTGTTCTTCCACTTTCCTGTGCCGCGCTCATCACAATACTGCCGGTTCTTGCCACCAGGTATTCACATCCCGTGACGGATATATCGCAACTGGCCAAATCATCTGTCAGGATAATAGATTTTTTTTGCAGAATGCTTCTGAAAGGCTCGTCCTTGCAATATATTTTTTCCCATTGATTCTCTCTTATAAGCCCGAATAATTGTTCTATCCATTCTGCATGATCAATACAAAACGCAAACTTACCCTGTAGTTTTGTAAAGGATTCGGCAAACAAAACCGCTTCATCCTCAAAGGACCCTTTAAAAACATTCTCGTTACCATCAATTTTTGGAAATGGGATTGGTGTAGGCTGATCCAACGCCTCCTCAATTTTTTTCAGGATATTTTCTCTTGATTCCGAGCCGGGCATTTTATTTTTTATCCTATAAGTGTATTGTCTTGTTGATTATTGGAATCTTCTTTCGCCTCTGTTTTTTCTGTTGAATCCGGAAGGGTTGCTTCTGAATGAATATCCAGAATTTTCTTTTCTTCAAAGGGTCTTTTTCCAATCAGCGCTTCCACATCACTTTTAAATAAGACCTCTTTTACCAGTAGTTCCTTTGCCAGTTTTTCAACTTCCACTTTTCTTTCCGTCAAAAGATTTTTTGTTTTCAGATAAGCGTTGTCAATCAGCTTTCTCACTTCCTGATCAATCATTTTACCTGTTTCTTCGCTATATGGTTTGGTGAAATAATTTTCCTGTGCCGGATCATAGTAACTGATATTTCCTACTTTATCGTTCATGCCGTATACCGTTACCATACTATAAGCAATCTTTGTGATTTGCTGTAAATCATTGCTGGCGCCAGTACTGATTTTTCCAAAGAAAATATCTTCGCTGGCCCTGCCACCCAATGTCATACAAATCTGATCAATCAGTTGATCGGTATTGTATAGATATTGCTCTTTAGGTGTGTACTGAGCATAGCCCAGCGCAGCAGTACCTCTAGGAACAATGGTGACTTTCAACAAAGGGTAAGCATGTTCCAGATACCATCCGCAGATAGCGTGACCCGCTTCGTGATAGGCGATGATTTCTTTTTCTTCCGGAGAGATGATTTTATTTTTCTTTTCCAACCCGCCGATTACTCTGTCAATCGCATCCTGGAAATCACTCATGTCTACAGCTTCTTTGTTTTTTCTGGCTGCAATCAATGCAGCTTCATTGCAAACATTGGCTATATCTGCACCTGCAAACCCGGGCGTTTGTTCTGCCAGCTTATGTATATCAAGCGTTTGGGACGTTTTAATTGGTTTGAGATGTACTTTAAAAATTGCTTCACGACCAACAAGATCTGGACGGTCAATGGTGATTTGACGATCAAAACGACCGGGTCTCAACAATGCACTATCCAGAACATCCGGGCGATTGGTTGCGGCAAGGATGATGATACCCAGGTCTGTACCGAAACCATCCATCTCCACTAGCAATTGATTAAGAGTGTTTTCTCTTTCATCATTACTCATCATTACGTTTTTTCCTCTGGCTCTTCCGATGGCATCAATTTCATCGATGAATATTATACAGGGTGCTTTTTCCCTTGCCTGTTTGAATAGATCTCTCACGCGGCTGGCACCTACCCCCACAAACATTTCCACAAAATCACTTCCACTCAAACTGAAGAATGGAACTTGAGCTTCGCCGGCTACGGCTTTGGCTAAAAGAGTTTTACCTGTACCGGGAGGGCCTACGAGTAAAGCGCCTTTTGGAATTTTTCCGCCTAGCGCGGTATATTTTTTGGGATTTTTGAGAAAGTCGACGATCTCCATGACTTCCACTTTCGCCTCATCCAGTCCTGCTACATCGGCAAAGTTGATGTTCACCTTTGTGCCTTTTTCAAATAAAGTCGCTTTGGATTTGCCGATGTTGAAGATTCCGCCGGGGCCACCACCACCACCGGGTCCGCCAACTTTTCGCATCATCATCATGAACAAAAATCCAATCAGCAGAATAGGAAGTAAAGTGCCTATAATCTGACTCAGCCATTCTCCTTCATCTTTTGCAGTACTGGGCACAGGCTTCAGCCCTTCTTCCTTTATAAAATTATCAATCTGAGTTTTAAATGTCTTGTCCTCAACAATGGTAAAGAAGAATTGCGGCTGTTGTTCGCTGATTTTTTTTGCTGTTTCATATCTTCTGGTATCTTGTTTGTCTGAAAGTAAATTTTTATAAAAATCTACTTTTTTATTCAGGCTATCCTTGTTGATGTATACC
>VERM01000449.1 GCA_018882645.1 Ferruginibacter sp. | reverse complement strand
TAATAGCCTTGTGATAAATCTCATAGTAGGATTCATTTTCAATTTTAAACCGCTCGATATAATCCCTTTTCCTGTAGTCCTGAATTTCAGTGATATCCCTATCATCATCACCTTTAGAATGAGGATTTAATCGATAAGTAGATAAATGAAAAAAAGCAGGTTGGCATTGTGACCTCACGAAATCAATGGCTTTGGCAGCTTCATCGAGAAGATGACCGGGGCTTTCCGTATTACCTAAATATGTTTGAATTCCAAATGCCTCAGCACGGGATTCGATATTCCCTGCAAGATTAACATTTTGAGGAGTGGACTGCGCATACATATTATTTTCACAAACAATCAGTAAAGGTATCTGCCATTTGGAAATAATGTTCATGGTTTCGTATAGCGCCCCTTCTCCCAATGTGCCATCACCAATAAAAACAATACCGATGGCCTTGTTCTTTTTTAATTTGTTTCCAAGTGCATAACCTGCCGCTACCGGTACTATTCCCCCTTGTATCCCATTAGAGAAGAAATTATTATTACACAAATGCTGACTGCTGCCAATACCTCCACTTGTTCCGGAACGTTTGCCCAATAGCTCAGCTATTAGTCCTCTTTTATCACCCGTAAAAGCTATATAGTGTCCATGACATCTGTGATTTGAAAAAACAAAATCTTTGGATTTCAACTGCCCTGCAAATGCAATGGCAGAGAATTCCTGACCTACACAGGTATGTACAGTTCCGTTAAGTTTCCCCTCTGAAAACAGAGACAAAAACCTCTCCTCAATCAACCTTATGGTCATTCCCAACTTAATATGCCTGTGATGTATAAACGGTATGCTCATTGAATATCGAATCCGAGTAAGTAAGTAAGTAAGTAAATTATGCCAATTTATTCTTAAGTTTTAAAAAAAACTGTTCAAAATATTTGTATGAAACTGAAGCAACAAAGCAAGTTAGCGCTAAAATAAGAATGTAATAACCAATAACTAAGAGATAAGTCGGCATTTTGTGTAAGAATGATATCTGACTGTATACCATTCGCATCAAATAATCAACCAACATATGATACATGTAAATCCCATATGAAATCACACCAAGATAACCGGTAAATCTATTTTCCCATCGAATGAATGAGTGGGAAGTAAAAGAAACCTGTAAAATCAAAAAAGCATATAAGTAGGGTAAAAGAATTTTAAAGAACAAATTTTGAGAAAATGGGAATCCGAAAAAATAATGCCATAGCAAAATCGATAAAACTAAAAATTTAGCCACTCTTCCTCCCAAGCTAAATTTATCAAAGTATGATTTATTAAAAAAAATCAGACATGCGAATAACCCGCCCGACGCCATAGCATAAAACTTCAGGGTCAAAAAAAAGTTTCTCCACCGTTCAGCAATCGGTAATATATCCAGAGTTATCATCACATAAAAAATAGTAGTGAACAATAAAAAAAACGACACTATCCAATAT
>VERM01000097.1 GCA_018882645.1 Ferruginibacter sp. | reverse complement strand
CCATCATGGGTATGAGCGCATTGCCGACTGACCATCCTCTCGGAGTGGGGATGCTCGGCATGCACGGAAATTATGGACCCAATCTGCTCACCAATGAATGCGATGTGCTGATTGCTATCGGTATGCGATTTGATGACCGTGTTACAGGAAGATTGGATAAATATGCCAAGCAGGCTAAAATAATACATCTTGACATAGATCCTTCCGAAATAGATAAAAATGTAAAATCGACGGTTCCTGTTTGGGGAGATTGTAAAGAAACACTTCCCACTTTAACAGCACTGATCCATGAAAAAAAACACGATGAATGGTTAAAAAAATTCCAGGAGTGCGCCTTAAAGGAGCAGTCTATTTGTATAGATGTCGAATTGAATCCTCCATCAGACGTCCTTTCTATGGGAGAAGTGATTGCAACGTTAAATGAATTGACCTTAGGCAAAGCTATTATTGTAACGGATGTAGGTCAGCACCAGATGGCAGCCTGCAGATATGCATCAATGAGCCATACTCGAAGCAACATTACAAGTGGTGGTTTAGGTACAATGGGCTTTGCTTTACCTGCTGCAATCGGAGCTGCTTATGGAGATCCAGGTCGTGTAGTCGTTGCCGTTATTGGTGATGGTGGTTTTCAGATGACCTTGCAGGAATTGGGTACCATTATGCAATTTAAAGTGCCTGTAAAAATATTAATTCTGAATAATCAATTTTTGGGCATGGTTCGCCAATGGCAGGAACTATTTCATAACAACCGGTACTCTTTTGTTGATATCACCAGTCCTGATTTTGTGCAAGTGGCCAAAGGGTATGGGATTCCGGGCAATTCCGTTCATGAAAGAAAATTGTTAAAGAATGCATTGGAAAAAATGATAAAAACAGAAGGCAGCTATCTGCTGGAAGTGATGGTGGGAAAAGAAAACAATGTCTTTCCAATGGTACCTCAGGGAAGGGGTGTGGCTGAAATTGTATTAAGTAAAGAGGAGATTTAAACAACTGCCTTATGCATAAACAAGAATTTACCATTACCGTTTATACCGAAAATCAAATCGGTCTTTTGAATCGTATTGCAATCATATTTTCCAGGAGAAAACTGAATATCGATAGCTTAAATACTTCTCCCAGTGAAGTGGACAGCATTCATCGTTTTACGATCGTGGTTACAGAAACAGAAGAAGTGGTTCGTAAATTATGTCGTCACATTGAGAAACAGGTAGATGTTTTAAAAGCTTACTATAACAACAATGATGAAATTGTTTGGCAGGAACTGGCACTGTATAAAGTCCCCACTGATGTGATAGCAGAGAAAGTACAGGTGGAGAGATTGTTGAGTATGCACGGCGCAAAAGCAGTAGTCATCAGAAAAGATTATACAGTGTTTGAAGTGGCCGGCCACAGGGAAGAGACTGATAAATTAATAGAAGTGCTGGAACCCTTCGGTTTAATTGAGTTTGTAAGAAGTGCGCGTGTGGCTATTATCAAAAAAAGCGATGGCTTTCATAAAAAACTTCGGCAGTTTGAAGATAATATGCCGGGAGAGGAAGTGTCGAAAAATATTTACCTCGATAAAAAAGACGAAGTGTTTTCAATGTAATTATTTCAACAACAAAAAATATAAATAAACATGGCAAATTATTTCAACTCATTACCATTGAGGGAACAACTGAAACAATTGGGAATTTGTGAATTTATGAATAAATCGGAATTCTCTGATGGCGTAAATGTATTGACGGGGAAAAAAATAGTAATTGTAGGTTGTGGTGCTCAGGGATTGAATCAGGGATTAAATATGCGCGATTCAGGATTGGATATCTCTTTTGCTTTGCGCAAAGAAGCAATTGAACAAAAGCGAGTTTCTTATACAAGTGCAACTGAAAACGGGTTTAAAGTAGGTACTTATGAAGAACTTATTCCTGCAGCTGATCTGGTTTTGAATCTTACTCCCGATAAACAACATACAGCTGTTGTAAGCGCAGTGATGCCCTTGATGAAGAAAGGAGCTACCCTTTCATACTCTCATGGATTTAACATTGTAGAAGAAGGCATGAAAATCAGAAAAGATATTACGGTTATTATGGTGGCGCCTAAATGTCCGGGAACCGAAGTGAGGGAAGAATATAAAAGAGGATTTGGTGTACCCACTTTAATTGCAGTACATCCCGAAAATGACCCTGAAGGAAAGGGTCTCGCGCAGGCGAAAGCATATGCGGTAGCCACAGGCGGACATCGTGCTGGAGTGTTATTGTCATCTTTTGTAGCGGAAGTTAAATCCGACTTGATGGGAGAGCAAACAATATTATGTGGTGTGTTGCAAACGGGTTCTATTTTGTGTTTTGATAAAATGATTGAAAAAGGGATTGAGCCGGGTTATGCAGCTAAATTAATACAGTATGGTTGGGAGGTCATTACCGAAGCTTTGAAACACGGGGGTGTTACGGCCATGATGGATCGTTTATCCAATCCCGCTAAGATAAAAGCATTTGAATTGTCAAATGAACTGAAAAATATTTTACGTCCTTTATTTCAAAAGCATCAGGATGATATCATGAGTGGAGTATTTTCATCTGAAATGATGGCAGACTGGGCGAATGATGACAAAAATCTATTAAGTTGGCGCGCTGCTACAGGAGAAACTGCATTTGAAAAAACGCCTATAACTGAAAATGCTATACGCGAACAGGAGTTTTTTGATAATGGACCTCTAATGGTAGCATTTGTAAGAGCAGGAGTGGAGTTGGCTTTCGAAACGATGGTGGAAGCAGGCATAAAGGAAGAGTCGGCTTATTATGAGTCGTTACATGAAACTCCGTTAATTGCCAATACCATTGCCAGAAAAAAATTGTTTGAAATGAACCGCGTTATTTCTGATACGGCAGAATACGGATGTTATTTGTTTGATCATGCCGCCAAGCCATTACTGGCTGATTTCATGAAAACAATTGATGTGGATGTGATTGGCAAAAATTACAATGAAGGGAAAGACAATCAGGTTGACAACCGCGAAATTATTGCAGTCAATCGAATCATTCGAAATCATCCTGTAGAAAAGGTTGGTGCTGTGCTCAGGAAAGCGATGACAGATATCAAATCTATTGTCGTAGCCAAATAATTTACTGTTTAAACTGAATAAATGTCATCACCCATTTTAAATACCTCATCTGAATCATACAGTCGTGTTCAAATAGGCGGATATGAACTTGATATTCAGGCTGCCCACGAGCGCCTGAAAAAAGTGGTGATACAGACTCCTTTACAGCTGAACCGAACTTTGTCCAAAAAATATCAATGCCAGGTTTATTTAAAACGGGAAGATCTTCAGGTTGTGAGGTCATACAAATTGAGAGGTGCTTATAATATGATGAGCAGCTTGACTGCTGATCAATCGCGCAATGGTGTTGTGTGTGCAAGCGCAGGCAATCATGCCCAGGGCTTTGCTTATAGTTGTAAAATGCTTGGATTGAAAGGGGTGATTTTTATGCCGGTAATTACACCCAATCAAAAAATATCCCAGACGAAAATGTTTGGGGAGGAATTTGTTGAAGTAAAGCTGATAGGGGATACATTCGATGATTGTGCCATAGCAGCAAAAAAATATTGTGAAGAGTATCAGATGAAATTTATTCCTCCATTTGATGATTGCAGTATTATCGAAGGACAAGGAACCATTGGCCTTGAAATTTTAAATGAATTACAGAGTGTTGATTTTTTATTTGCACCCGTCGGTGGTGGTGGATTGTGCGCAGGAGTCGGTTCCTATTTTAAACAACATTCACCCAATACTTGTATTGTGGGCCTAGAGCCCGAAGGGGCACCCAGCATGCTGGAGGCATTGAAAGCGGGAGGTCCTGTTACTTTGGATCATATTGATCGATTTGTGGATGGTGCCGCAGTGAAGAGAGTCGGTGAGATTACCTTCAACATATGCAATCAACTTCTTGATAAGATGCATCTCGTTTCGGAGGGGAAAATATGCAGTACCATTTTGAGTTTATATAATGAAGAAGCTATTGTCGTAGAACCTGCAGGAGCTTTAACAATAGCAGCGCTGGATGATTTTGCCGAAGAGATTAAAGGAAAAAATGTTGTATGTATTATAGGAGGTGGAAACAATGATATCGACAGAATGCAGGAGATAAAAGAAAGAAGTTTACAGCATGAAGGTTTGAAGCATTATTTCCTTATTCGCTTTGCTCAAAGGCCCGGAGCACTGAAGGAATTTGTAAGTCAGGTACTTGGGCCTAATGACGACATTACGCGTTTTGAATACATGCAGAAGCATAACAAAGAAACAGGTCCTGCACTAGTGGGAATTGAACTAAAAAACAAATCAGATTATCAGAATTTATTGGTAAATTTAGATCGCTATCAAATCAATTTTACTGAATTGAGTAAGAATGATACACTCTATAGTTATATAGTATAAGACTGTATACTTTACCTTAATGATTGCTTGCTTGTTGCTGAACTATTTCTAATAAATGAAATATAAATGAATAAGCAACTGCCAATTAATTCTCAGGGTTTATACGATCCGTCCTTTGAACACGATGCATGTGGGATAGGTTTTGTCGCCAGTATTAAGGGATATAAATCTCATCAGCATATCAGTGATGCACTCACTGTATTAGAAAATATGGAACATCGAGGGGCCTGTGGTTGTGAAAGCAACACAGGAGACGGTGCCGGCATCATGATTCAAATACCTCATGAGTTTTTTTTCGATGAATGTCTTAAACAAGGGATTCACCTTCCTGTCGTTGGGAAATATGGAGTAGGGGTACTTTTTTTTCCGAAAGATATTAAGTTGCGTGAACAATGTCGCAATATCTTCAATAACGCAGTAGAAAAATTAGGATTGGAAATACTTGTCTATCGCAGTGTGCCTGTCAATACCGATGGAATCGGACAAACAGCTCTGTCAGTAGAACCGGTCATTGAGCAAGTATTTATTATGTGCCCTGATCATATCACCGATCCGATGGTGTTTGAAAGAAAATTGTTTGTCCTGCGTAAATATGCCACACATGCTACAGCCAATACTGTTCAATACGATCCAATAGGTTTTTATATCGCTTCTCTTTCCTATAAAACAATTGTTTATAAAGGACAGCTTACAAGTAACCAGGTAAGAAATTATTTTCCTGATTTGAATAATAAAAATGTGGTTTCTGCATTCGGCCTGGTTCACTCGCGTTTTGCTACCAATACTTTTCCTTCGTGGAGATTGGCACAGCCATTCAGATACATCGCTCATAACGGCGAAATCAATACGTTGCAGGGAAATTTAAACTGGTTGAAATCAGGCGAGAGAGGTTTTGTCTCTCCTTTCTTTACGAAAGAAGAAATGGAAATGCTTCTCCCTGTCGTAAGCAACGGCCAGTCCGACTCTGCGTGTCTGGACAATATGATAGAATTGCTCACCCTCACCGGACGATCGCTGCCGCATGTGATGATGATGCTCATTCCCGAAGCATGGGATCAGGATGATCAGATAGATCCTGTTAAAAAAGCATTTTACGAGTACCATGCCTCTTTAATGGAACCCTGGGATGGCCCGGCTTCTATTTCATTTACCGACGGAAAAATTATTGGCGCTACGCTCGACAGAAACGGACTTCGTCCTTCCCGCTACTGTGTCACCAACGATGATCGCGTCATCATGGCATCTGAAACGGGAGTGCTGCCGGTAGACCCTGCCACCATTGTATTGAACGGCCGTTTGCAACCTGGAAAAATGTTTGTAGTGGATATGGAAAAAGGACGCATCATCAGCGATGAGGAAATCAAACAAAGCATTTGCAGTCAGAAGCCTTATGCGGAATGGCTCAACAAATATAAAATCAGATTGGAGGAATTGCCCGAACCCAGAGTGATGTTTACCCACCTCGAATCCGATCAGGTGTTTAAATATCAGAAAGCATTTGGATACTCTACAGAAGATCTGGAAACGATCATCACTTCAATGGCGTTAGACGGAAAAGAACCCATAGGTTCTATGGGCACTGATGTTCCGTTGGCCGTATTGAGTGATCAGCCTCAGCATTTAAGTGCTTATTTTAAACAATTGTTTGCCCAGGTAACCAACCCACCTATAGATCCTATCCGTGAGAAATCAGTGATGTCGCTTTCAACGTTTGTTGGAAACAATGGAAATCTTTTGTTGGAAGATCCACTGAGTTGTCACACTGTGGCATTGAAACATCCTGTAC
>VERM01000096.1 GCA_018882645.1 Ferruginibacter sp. | reverse complement strand
GATACTCACCGGGAAGGCCAGCACTCAGGTAAAAATGTACCGACACGAAAATCTCGATGTCTTTGGTATCGGAGGCGACCATGATATTCATTTCTGGAGCAGCCTCATCAGACAAATGTTGCTGCATGGTCTTTTGGAAAAAGATATTGTAGAATACGGCGTACTTAAGTTAACCAAAAAGGGAGAAGCTTTTGCAAAAAAACCTGCTATATTTAAAATTGCACTGAACAATTTATTTGAAGACGCCAATGCAGACGATGAAGAAAGCGGAGTGGCTCCTGATGCTTCCGTAGTGGCGGATGCTGTTTTACTAGAGCAACTGAAAGACCTTAGAAAAAAAGTATCTAAAGAAAAAAATCTGCCCCCTTTTGTCATTTTCCTCGAAACGTCTCTTGAAGATATGGCCACCATGTTCCCCACCAATACGGCTGAACTGGAAAAAATAAGCGGCGTAAGCAAAGGAAAGGCATTGCGATACGGAAAGCCTTTTATTGATTTGATCTCAGCTTACGTGGAAGAAAATGACATCATCAAGCCTGATGATTTTGTAATGAAAAGCGTTGTCAATAGAAACAACAATAAAATCTTTATCATTCAAAATGTAGATAAAAAGATTCCGCTCGAAACCATTGCCAAAAACAAAGATCTTCGTCTTGACGAGTTGCTGGAAGAAATGGAAACTATTGTTGCAAGCGGAACCAAGCTCAACCTGAATTACGCCATCAATGAGTTGGTGGATGAGTACGAACAGGAAGAAATCATTGAATATTTTAAACAATGTGAAACCTCCTCCCTACAAATAGCACAGGAAGAACTTGCCGAAGGCAGTTTCAATTGGGAGCAATTGAAACTAATGCGCATCAAATTTTTGTGTGAATATGGGAACTGATTTATCCCTTCACAATTTTTTCGTAACTCGTGGCAATCCCTTTTATCAATGAAGAGCTGAATCCCCGGTGCTCCATTTCATTCAATCCCGCTATGGTACAGCCTTTGGGCGTGGTAACCTTGTCGATTTCCTGTTCGGGATGAGACCCTTTTTGCAACAACAGCTCTGCGGCTCCTTTTACCGTTTGTGCCGCAATTAAATTAGCGGTCGCTGCATCAAAACCAATTTCAATTCCTCCCTGAATATTGGCACGGATGTATCTCATCGCATACGCTGTACCGCATGCGCCCAGTACTGTTGCTGCGTCCATGTATTTTTCGTCTATCACAACCACCTTTCCTAAATTGGAGAACAACTCCTTTACAAAATCAATTTGTGTAGATGTGGAGTGTGAAAAACTCAGACAAGTCATGCTTTGCTGAATAGAGATGGCGGTATTGGGCATCACCCTGCATACAGGTATTTTCTTTTTCAGAGAATCCAGTATGTCGGATATAAGCACTCCTGTGATGACAGACGCGACGATATGCCTGGGGGTGAGTCCGCTTTTTATCGAAGCGAGGACTTCCTTTACTTGAAACGGTTTTATCGCCAAAATAATCAAATTACTTTTTTTAATCGCTGAAAGATTGTCAGATGTAATGTTTACACCTTTATCTTTTAGGTGCTTGAGCGTAACAAGATTTCTTTTTGTAATGGTAATATCCTGCGGTTTGCAATATTTACTTTTTATCAAACCTTCCGCAATTGCCGTACCCAGATTTCCTCCTCCTATAATCGCGATTTTCTTACTCATGATTTTTTAAAATTAAGTTTCGCTGTTTTTATATGAATTTTAAAAACAATACTTTTGAAATTTTTTTCTAAGATAAACGATTTTAATTATTTGTGTACAGATAAAGTTTGCAAGCTCTATAATACATTCAATTTTAGAAACATTAATGCAAAAATTATCCTATTTTAGTGTCGTCTCTGATAACAGTAGTTGTCAAAATCAATACGGATATGTCTGAATTTTTTAAAAATATACAATAGATGAAAGTCGCACTGATTACCGGTGTTACCGGACAAGACGGAGCTTACCTCACAGAATTCCTCCTTAAAAAAAATTACATTGTTCACGGAATAAAACGCAGAAGCTCTTCTTTGAATACAGAGAGGATCGATCATCTATACGAAGATCCACACGTAAATAACCGTCATTTTGTTTTGCATTATGGCGATCTTACCGACAGCACCAATCTGATAAGAATCATTCAAGAAGTGCAGCCGGACGAAATATATAATCTGGGTGCGATGAGCCATGTAAAGGTGAGCTTTGATACTCCGGAATATACTGCCAATGCGGATGGAATTGGAACACTTCGCATTCTCGAAGCATTGCGCCTTTTGGGTCTTACCAAAAAAACCCGCGTGTATCAGGCTTCCACTTCTGAATTGTATGGACTGGTGCAAGAGGTGCCACAGTCTGAAAAAACACCCTTCTACCCTCGCTCACCATACGGAGTCGCCAAGTTATATGCATACTGGATTACAGTTAACTACAGAGAAGCATACGACATTTACGCATGTAATGGTATTCTTTTTAACCATGAATCTCCGTTGCGTGGTGAAACTTTCGTAACCAGAAAAATTACACGAGCCTCAGCAAAAATTGCACTTGGTCTTCAGGAAAAATTATGGCTGGGAAATCTTGATGCCAAGCGCGACTGGGGACACGCGAAAGATTACGTTGAGGCCATGTGGCTGATATTACAACAAGACAAACCTGATGATTATGTAATCGCAACAGGTATAACCACTACAGTAAGAGATTTTGTAAAAATGGCGTTCAGAGAAGCCGGAATTGAAGTGGAATTCAAAGGAAAAGATGAAAATGAAATCGGATATGTGGTTTCCACAGAAAGTCACATCAGTCACTTAAGTCCCGGAACAGAAATTGTCGCGATTGACGCTCGTTACTACAGGCCTACTGAAGTGGAGTTGCTGATTGGCGATCCGACAAAATCTAAGGAAAAATTAGGATGGAAGCCTAAATACGATTTGAATATGTTGGTTCAGGAAATGGTGGCGGCAGATCTTACCCTGTTTAAAAAGGCCAAATTCCTTAAAGACAATGGATTTGATGTAAAAAATCAATTCGATTAAAATGAATCCGGAAATAAAAATATTTGTAGCCGGGCACAATGGCATGGTCGGTTCGGCAATTGTCAAAAAACTCAAATCCAAAGAATACAACAATATCATTCTGCGCTCATCCAAAGAATTAGATTTGAGAAATCAGCAGGTGGTAAATCAATTCTTTGAAGCTGAAAAACCGAATGTGGTTTTTGATGCAGCCGCAAGAGTAGGTGGAATTCTGGCTAACAATAATTATCCCTATCAGTTTCTGATGGATAATATGCAGATCCAAAACAATTTGATTGATGCTGCTCATCAGCACAACGTAAGCAAGTTTGTTTTCCTTGGAAGTTCTTGTATTTATCCCAAACTCGCGCCACAACCGCTTAAGGAAGAGTATCTTCTGACATCTTCGTTGGAGCCCACAAATGAATGGTATGCTATTGCTAAAATATCCGGCGTAAAAGCCTGCGAAGCCATTAGAAAACAATTCAATAAAGATTTTTTATCGCTTATGCCCACCAATGTATATGGTCCGGGAGATAATTTCGACTTGAATACCTCTCATGTGCTGCCCGCAATGATTAGAAAGTTTTATGAGGCAAAACAAAACAACAATACCGCAGTAACTTTATGGGGAAACGGATCTGCTATGCGCGAATTTATCCATGTAAATGATCTTGCTGATGCGGCTGTTTTTGCTTTTGAAAATAATCTTACCGAACATTTGTATAATACAGGAACTGGAGTGGATCTGACCATAAAAGAACTGGCTTATATCATACAGGAAATTGTAGGTCATACCGGTGAAATCATTTGGGATGAAACCAAACCCAACGGTACGCCAAGAAAATTGCTTGATGTATCAAAACTGAGCAATGCCGGATGGAAATCTAAAATAGAACTGCGCCAAGGAATCTGCGAAACATATAACTGGTTCAAAGAAAATGTAGAAAAAATCAGGGAGGTTCAAATATAAAAGAAGGCGGATCATTAAAGATAGCCGCCTTCAAAACGAGTCTGCAGTTTTACAACCTTTTACAATTGCTATTCTGCATTATCTTAATCAAGCGTCAAGCACCAAAGAACAACAACATTTTTTCTTCTGTCTTTTCGGTCAGCAAGTTTAGTGCCTGTTAAAGCGTTTATTTCTTACTTCCTATCGTTCCAATGTTTGATCAATCAATCTGAAACAAAAATAAACCCTTTTATATCGGATTAAAATAACGGCCATCAATCTCTGAAATGATTTTCCTAAAAATTCAATGTATTTCGAGAGAGGACAACAACAGAATAAAACAGTAAAAAGTGGGAAGGCAAAACAACAACAGAAAGAGTAATACAAAAATTTCAATATTGGATATTCTACATTTTACATTCAATATCCAAGATTCTCAAAATCTCATCTACAATTTTTCTTTCATTGCTTAAGCGCGGAATCTTGTGCTGTCCGCCGAGTTTGTTGTTTTTTTGTAGCCATTTTTTAAAAATACCCGGCTGTAAAAAATGTACTTTAGGAAGGCTCAATGCGATATCTTTATGTCGTTTGGCTTCATAATCGCTGTTTACGGTTTTCAGCGCGTCATCCAGTGCAATCACAAACTTTTCTTTGTTTTCGGGGAACTTTTCAAATTCGATCAGCCATTCGTGCGAGCCATTGTTTTTTTCAGAGAAATAAACAGGGGCTGCGGTATAGTCATTCACAATGCAGCTAGTCTTTTTTGCAGCCATCATGATGGCCTGATCTGAATTATCTACAATTACTTCTTCTCCGAAGGCATTCATGTAATGTTTTAACCTTCCTGTTATTTTAATTTTATAAGGATTGAGTGAACAGAATTTTATGGTGTCTCCTATAAGATATCTCCATAGCCCCCCGCTGGTGCTGATGACGAGGGCATAGTTTTTTTCTCTCTCCACCTTATCCAATCCCAAAGTAACAGGATTCGGCTTTCCATATTCCTCAACAGGCATAAATTCATAGAATATTCCGTGTTCTGTAAACAAAGTCATGCCATCATCTTCAGGACTTTCCTGAGCGGCAAAAAATCCTTCGCTGGCATTGTATATTTCAAGGTAACTGATAGGAGCGCCTATTATTTTTTCAAATTGCTCACGGTATGGTGCAAACGAAACGCCTCCATTTATGAATAACTCCAGATTAGGCCACACCTCTTTTATGGAAGATTTCTTTTTTATTTCGAGGATTCTTTTCAGTAATATAATTGTCCAAGTGGGGACACCGGCCAAAGATGTTACATTTTCATTACTGGTGGTCTGCGCGAGCCTTTCAATTTTCTCTTCCCACTCATCTAATAGAGCAACGCTTAATTCCGGCGTTCTTAGCCAATTTCCCCAAAAGGGAGCGTTCTGCATCAATACGGCGCTGAGGTCGCCGAAATGAATATCTTCATTGAAGTGTTTGATTTGATGTGACCCGCCCACCACAAGCCCCTTTCCGGTAAGCAAATCACTTGAAGGGAAACGTTTATAATAATTTGTCAGCACATCAATACTTGCTTTATAATGATTTTCTTGCAGACTCTCTTCGCTGACCGGAATGAATTTGCTTTTATCGCTTGATGTGCCGCTGCTTTTGGCGAACCAATGTATGGGTGTATTCCACAACACATTCTCTTCACCATCCATCATTCTTTCAATGTAGGGGAGTAAATCATTGTATTCATGAATGGGAACAGCAGCCTTAAATGATTTGATTGTAAAAAGATCTGAGAAACCGAATTTTTTACCAAAGATGGTGTATTGTGCTTCAGTAACTAGGTTTTGCAGTACACCTCTTTGAATTTCCATGGGATGCTTCACCCAATTCTCAATGCGCCAGGAGCGCATTCGCACCAATTTTGATATGGCAGGAGCAAGCAGTCTCATTTTTCTGAAAGGTAAATTTTTTTTTAAATCTCAAGCTAATTTTTGTCAGGCAATTAAATGTTTCCCGTTTCCTGAGCGTATAAATAATCTTTCCTTTTCAGTTCAAAATTTCGACCGAGGTACAACTGGCGTACTTTTTCGTCCTCCGCCAATTCTTCCGCGGTTCCGTGTTTAAAAATCTTTCCGTCGATAAGCAGATATGCCCTGTCGCATATCGATAAGGTTTCGTTTACATTATGGTCTGTAATGAGTATTCCTATGTTTTTGTATTTCAATTTTGCAATCACCTCTTGTATGTCTTCCACGG
>VERM01000095.1 GCA_018882645.1 Ferruginibacter sp. | reverse complement strand
GCACTGAGTAAAAGCGCAATGGTTGCCGTACTTGATTGAATCAAAGCGGTAAAAATAAAACCCAATAAAAGAAGCCATGCAGCAGAGAGATGATTAAATCCCAATAAATTTACATTTACCACATATACATTCATACCTGCAGTAATGTATGACAGGCCAAAAAAAAGCAGTCCGAAAGCAAAAAGAAATTTATTCCAATAGTACCAGTTTGTTTCTTTTTTACTGAGTACCATCCCAATCCCAAAAAGACCAATAAAACATAATGCCACACTTTCAATATGAAAAGAAAAACCCAATAACGCAATGATCCAACTGCTAAGTGTTGTGCCGAGATTGGCTCCGATTATGATTGCAAGCGCATACTGTATTTTTATGATATTGGCACCGGCAAAAGCCATAGCCATCAAATTGACTAAACTGCTGCTTTGTAAAATAGTGGCAGACAAGACGCCGCCGACAATTGATTTGAAATTGGATGAAGTATGTTTTTTAAAAAATAATTTAAAAGACCTTCCTGCAAGATTTTGCAAGGACTCTTCCAGAAAATTCATCCCAATAAGAAAAAAGGAAATCCCGCCGATGAGTTTCCATAAAACTGTCATAGTTTCTTTTCTCTCTCAAAAATTCTGTTGGTCCCATGTTGCATATCTTCTGTTGAGATTTTACCGATTTCATTCTGTTCCTCAAGCGTAAACTCATCGGTACCTACAGTTTGAATCCAGTCGTTTCCTTTTTGTCTGAAAATCTGCACATTCAGTCCGACCTTGTTCCTGATTTCCCTTTCAACAATTCCGGTTTTTTGCCAATAGTGGAATTTTAAATTCCCAACAAAGTGGGTTTTGCTGATTTCGTATACGCTGGGATTATCAGTAATGATATCATTTTCGTCAGATGCTTCCTGATTTTGGTGGGGATGTGCATAAAACTTCATTTTCAGATACGGATAGTATCTGTTAAATGATTCATTGATATCATTGAGTGTGGTACTACTGTCAATTTTGATAATCATTGTAATAATATCATTTATAGAATCATGGCATTAAACCAGCATTTTTCCTCGCAATTGATAAGCAATCAGAAAAATCATCAATCCGATCAATATCATGACGACATCAACCCAGAAAATAGCGTTGAATAAAGATATCTGACCCAGCATCCAAATACACAACACCAGACCAGCGGCCATTGCCCAATTATATCTTTTAGGGTGTACAATGAGATTATAATATACTGCAATAAAATTTGTACCCCCCACAATGACGGCCAACAATAATCCGGGAAGAAAATAAGTCTTGAATGGTGTATCTTTCAACAGAGTCAAAGGAAGGTTTAAAATAACGCCATCCGGGACGCTCATCATTATGATCCCCGAAAGCGTTGAAGTCAATGCAACAAAAGAAATCGATAAAAAAAGAAAAGACTTCATATTTTTTAATTTGCATTATTGTCAGTTGACACCGATTGTATTGTTGAATACACCTCTTGGTGGTTCCAGAATGTGATTAATTTCCCCTTTTGTATAGCCCTACCAATTCGCCATATCCCACAATATGCCCTGCCATTGAACGTTGAAGTTGATTCTTTTTTGCATTATCCGGTAAATTCAAAACAGTATCCAGAGCATAAATTTTAAATACATAGCGATGCAAGCCGTTTAATGGACAAGGACCGCAATAAAAATGCTTGCTAAAATCATTGAGCCCTTGTTTTCCGTTTACTCTATTTTCTTTAATCTGATGCGTGACTGGAATATTCCAAATAAGCCAATGGATCCAGGTACTGATGGGTGCATCAGGATCCTCCAGAATAATGGCCAGAGTCTTAGCCTCAGTAGGTATATTTTCGATGCTTATTGGCGGACTTACGTTTTCACCGTCGCATGTATATTTTTTAGGGATTAATTCATTCTTATTGAATGCAGTACTGCTAATTTGAAGCAATTCATAATCAACTTCTTTCAATATAGGCATCATAAAGTAAAAATTTATTCACGGAGCCTCTCCCGGAGGAGGAACTTCATGAGGTGGAGTGATAAAGGGATTTTCTTCAGGAATGATATCAGGCTCTTCTTCGGGAAGAGCAGGCGACTCAGGAATGACATCCGGATTAAATTCGGGATTTTTTTCCGGCAGTGGAAATTCCTTGGGAGTCTCGGGCTTCTTCTTTTTGATCATTCGTGAGTTGTTGAAAACAAAGTCAAAATAATCTCATAACGGCATCAACGTCTATGAGTGCAAATATTTTTATCAATGATGATTGTCATTCAAAATCGAGGATTGTAGAGTATAGATTTGTCGCATAAAAAAAACTATGACAGTCAGTTACAGTGATATCAGAAACCTCCACAATCTGCTCGACTATGATGTAAGAAAATTTACTATTGCCGAAATTCAATTGCAAAAAGTGCTAGCCTTATGGCTCAAAAGAGCGAGTTCGGTAAAATTAAAATCTATCATTCAAAAATATTCAGATCATGTTGCTGAGCATGTAAAGAAATTTGAAAGTTTTTATGAAGAAGAGCATATTCCTTCAATCAGCATATCGAACAGGGTGATGCAGGCTTTTATAGATGAAGCAGAGGAAAAAATGAATCATTGCAGCGATAATTCAGTCAGAGATGCAAGCATGCTGGCATCCATACAGGAAATCAATCATTATAAGATCAGCATTTACGGAACTGCGAGCGCTTTTGCCAATACACTGGGAATGACAAAAACAGCTGAGGTATTTCACAATGCTGAAATCAACGAAAAGCAAATAGATGATCGATTGTCTCAGCTTGCCGAGCATGAAATCAATGTTAATGCAAAAGTCTCTATTGTTTTACCAAAATAAAATTAATTTAATCACACATGCTTTTTAGAAAAAACAACAAAGTAACTATCCGATTAGAAAATGCGGAATTGAAAGGTGAATTAATTATTCCATTGAAAGCCCAATCAGTAGTCATTTTTGCTCACGGCAGCGGAAGCAATTATTTAAGTACCAGGAATCAAATTGTTGCAAAGAATCTGCATCAAAAAAACATAGGCACTTTACTGATCAATCTGCTAACAGAGAAAGAAGATTTGCAATACAGAAATCGTTTTGATATTGAATTGCTTACCAAAAGACTGATTCGAATTGTGGACTGGGTAGAAGATGAAGAAAACGGAAAATCGTTATCTATAGGATTATACGGGTCCAGTACAGGTGCTGCGGCGGCGATACGAGCTGCGGCCCAATTGCCAATGATAGGTGCGGTAGTATCGAGAGGTGGCAGACCGGATCTGGCAGTTGATAAACTTGAAGAGGTTGAATCGCCAGTACTGTTAATTGTAGGCGGACTCGATTACGATGTATTGAAGATGAATGAGCTGGCCTACCAGAAACTTAAATGTGAAAAAAGAATAGAAATACTACAAGGGGCGACGCATTTGTTTGAAGAACATGGAATGATACACAAAGTTGCTCAATTGACTTCAGCCTGGTTTGAAAATTATCTCCAGCCTGTAATCGCCTGATTGAATAAAATAACTATATAAAGTATCATGTTTAAAGACAGAACAGATGCAGGCAATCAATTGGCGGTAAAATTAGAGCATTGGAAAAACAAAGATTGTGTAGTATTTTCTATACCCAGAGGAGGCGTTCCAGTTGCATTTTCTATTGCCAATATTTTGCACTTGCCTCTTGAAATTGTACTGGTAAAAAAAATAGGACATCCTGAAAACAAAGAATATGCAATCGGTGCAACGAATCTGTCTGACTACTTTATCAAGGAGGATGAAAAAATCTCTAATTCATACATCGAACAGGAATTAGATTACATAAGGAAGCGATTGAAGGAAATGAGTATAAAATATGCCGTACATCAAAAACATCCAGAAATAAAAGGAAAGAGTATAATTATTGTGGATGATGGCATAGCTACCGGCAAAACAATTATTCAGACCATTCATTTGCTAAAAAATAAAAATCCATCAGAGATTATTGTTGCCGTTCCGGTTTGTTCGAAAAGAGCGAAAAATGAAATACTCGAATCGGCAGATAAGGTAGTAACACTAATTGAAACAAATGACTTTTTTGCTATCGGTTCTTTTTACGAAAACTTTGATCAAGTCAGTGATGAAGAAGTGGCTCAATATCTCAAGAGGGCAGAAGAATGTCACCATACTATTTAGAGAAAATTGACAACTCTCAAAACGATGAATAATCATTATCATTTAAAATCAGCCCAAACTTTAATTGATTTGTATATACAGAAAACAAATAATCACCTTAAAATCAAAATGAAAAAATGAAAACAGACATTGAAATTCAAAAAGACGTAATTGATCAATTAAAATGGGAACCATTTCTCAATGCCTCACAGATTGGCGTTTCTGTAAAAAATGGGATTGTTACATTATCAGGACAAGTAGACGCTTACAGTAAAAAAACGCTTGCTGAAAAAGCAACGAAGAAAGTATCCGGCGTTAAAGCGATTGCAGAAGATATTCAGGTAGGTATCTCCCCCGCTTACAGAAAAACAGATACGGAGATAGCCGAAGCTGTAGTTAACGCTCTGAAATGGCACACCATGATTCCGGAGGATAAAATCAAAGTAAGTGTAGAAGATGGAAACGTTAGGCTGGAAGGAGAAGTTGAATGGGAATACCAGCGCAGTCAGGCAAAGAGTGCCATTGAAAATCTTACTGGTGTTCGTTTTGTTACGAATTTAGTTAGTGTGAAACCCAAAATCACTCCTTATGAAGTACAACAAAAAATAAACTCAGCATTTCAGCGAAGTGCAAATATCGACGCTGCAAAAGTTTCAGTAGAGGTGGTGGGCAGTAAGGTAATTCTGAGAGGCGATGTACGTTCGTTTGCCGAAAAAGAAGATGCCGAGAATGCCGCATGGTCTGCTCCTGGTGTTATAACAGTTGAAAGTAAACTGGTTATAAAAGAGCCCGAGTATGCGTTTGAAGACTAAAATAATGCTGATTTATTGTATACTGCCTCACTCCTGAGGCAGTTTTTATTTATTCAATGTTTGCGAGAGAAATTCATAACAAAATTGCTTTATGTCAATATATTCTTTTTCAGCTGATTGCACCTTATTTCTAATCTCATTTTGAGACTCCTGCATTTGTTGAGTCATATTCACATCAGCGATCAACTCATCCTTAGGCTGTAAGATTTTTTTCTGTATAGAAATCTCAACTTCGATTTTATTAAATTTATCCAATACCTCGTTCAATAGAATCTGATGCGCTTCAACCTTAGCGGCTATATCAACAATTGAATTTCTCTGAATGATTTCATCCAATTGCACACCCAACACAACCATCTCCTCTTCATAAAAATCAATTGACTGTTCCCAACTGAAAAGTTCAGAAATATAATACTCTGCTATTTTTTTGGACATAAAGTTTATTGAATAAATAAAAGGAAATGAAGCTATCAATAATAAAGCTTTAAAATAATGATTGGCATTATAAAAGAATTGACAATTGTCAGTCAGTAAATAAGATCAATAATACATGTAGTAAACAATCTGACTATAGTCATTAAAATATAAATGACCAGTCATTCAGCGAGGTTAATAGTAATCATAAATTGCAACAGATGCATTAATCAAAAACCATGCAACAGTCGATGTTTTATAAACCGGATTCAACCATTTACCCTGGACAGTTTGTACCATGTCCGGATGAAGATTATGAGATATTGAAAGATATTAATACCAATAAGTCATTGGCTGAAGATACTCAGGTAAACATCACTGAATTGTCTGAATCATTCAAAGTCGAGTTTACAATTCCGAATGTGAGCAGAGATCAATTGATTATCGAAACACACAGCAACCTGATATCCGTAATTGTATTACACAAAAAAAAAGACAGAATCAGCATGGAAAAGCTGAAAAAAAATACGTCAGTAAAAAAAGTATCTAATCAGACCGTATCTATTCCTAAAAATGCCGATGTGGAATTCATTTCTGCAGAATATAAAGATGGCATTCTCAGTATCTACATACCAAAATCAAAAAAACCGCACCGAAATATTCATCAACGAATTATAGCTTATTGAATTAGGTAGATGAATTTCAATTTCAAGCACAGCTACGATATAAACCCACTGTATAATAAAAGGGTAGCGTATTTCAGTATGGAATATGGCATTGACCAGCCCCTGAAAACCTATGCCGGAGGTTTGGGTTTTTTGGCAGGCTCTCATATGCGTAGCGCATATGAAC
>VERM01000094.1 GCA_018882645.1 Ferruginibacter sp. | reverse complement strand
GGCCAGTACCGGGCTCTTCAATATTATTAATACCGATAGCTTGGTTGCCGAAGAGAACAGTTCGGTTGACTTTGCGGCCTGGCGTAGTCGTGGAGCTGATGCGCTGGCCACAGCCACGGCCAACCGCCCCGGCGGTCAGATTGAAGTCCGTGTTCGGGTGGCTGATATCGTTAAGCGTGGCATTCTCCATGCCCAATGCAATATTGTTTGCAATCGAATCATTGAAAAGAATTGGCTCCTGAGTAACAATACTAATCAAGCTTCTGAGCTCATGCAGGGAATATTCTTTGATATTTACACCGTCAATTAAAATCTCGCCTCCACTGACATCATGAAATCGTGGAACCAGATCGGCCAAAGTAGATTTTCCTGCCCCACTGCTGCCAACCAAAGCAATAGTCTTTCCTTTGGGAACAATCAGGTTTATATTTTTTAATATAGAAAAATCTTCGTAAGAGAAATCAACATTTTTGAATTCAATACTGTGTTCAAATGATTTGATTTTTTTTCCGTCAGGATTGTCATCTACCGTAATGGGCGCATTGAGAACCTGTTCAATTCGGCCTATGGCGGCGGAGCCCTTTTGCATGTTGCTGAATGCCGTTGAAATGGATTTGGCCGGATTGATAATGTTATAGAACAGACCCATGTAAGTTAAAAAAAGGGCGCCGTTCATTGCTATTTCATGAGACAAAACCAGTTTGCCGCCAAACCAGAGTATGCAGGAAAAAATGGTTACGCCCATAAGTTCACTCATAGGCGATGCAAGATCCCGTTTATACCCTACCTGATTTCTTGCATGAAGCAAATCATCGTTTAGGTGAAAAAATTTACTTCTTAATTTACGCTCCACATTGAAAGCTTTGATCACTCTTAATCCACCTAAAGTTTCTTCAATAGCTGAAAATGTTTCTCCTGTTTTTTCCGATACTTTCAATGAATCTTTTTTCAATGACCTGCTTACCCTTCCAATCAATATGCCCATCAAAGGCAAGGAGATTAAAATAAAAAGTGTGAGCTTAGGACTAATATAAAACAATACGAAAAGGTTGATGATGATGGAAAGAGGATCTTTCACCCATCCTTCAAGCGTACCAATAACAGACGATTCGATTTCGTATATATCATTGGTCATACGACTCATCAAATCTCCTTTTCGCTTTTCAGTAAAATATCCTATTGGAAGCCTTAAAATCTTTTCATACATATCTGCTCTAAATCTGTTGATGACTTTATTTTTAATTGGCCCAAGTATTCTTGCGGATAAATAAACAAACAGATTTTTAAGAAAAATGGAAATGATGATCAGGATACAAACTACACCCAGTGCATCAAAGGCATCTCCTCTCTGGACAAGGGTAGACAATTCGTTATTTATCCAATTCAATACGGGGTTGGAAGAGGATGTATCTGCAGGTTTATTGTTGTTAACACCAAAAAGTAATTGTAAAAAAGGGAAAAGCATTCCCAATGAGATCAGCGAAAAAACAATAGAAAGCACAACCGTCAGAAGATAATATACAATAGACGACCTGTAATCTTTTAAGTATTTGAAAACCCTGGAATATCTTCTCATGTCATTATTTGTGAATAGAAACAGCAAAGTAACTAATTTTACACTGAATTAAAGCTTTATACAATGATAGAAGGGAAAAGACAAAAACAAGTGGCGGCTGTTTTAGAAAAAGAATTAAACGAAATATTTCAGCGATTGGGGTTATCCATGATCAATGGTGGCATGGTTTCTATTTCAGGCGTAAAAATCACTCCCGATCTTTTTGAAGCCAGAATTTATTTGAGTTTTTTTAAGGTGGCAGAACCTGAAGGCGCCTTGAAAATAATTCAGGAAAGAAGCTGGGAAATAAAAAAGGAGCTGACAACCAGAGTGAGGCATCAATTGAGATCAATGCCTCAACTCAGCTTCTATATTGATGACACACTCGAGTATGTAGACAAAATGGAAAAACTGTTTAAAGAAATAAAACAGGAGGATGAAAAATTAAAGCATAAACCATAATCCCTGATGTATCTCAACTTTGCCTGGCGCTACTTCAAAGGAAAGAAAACAACCAATGCCATTAACATAATCGCCTGGGTGACTACAGGTGTAATTGCTTTTGCTACTTGTTGCCAGATATTGGTGCTGTGTGTTTTTAATGGGTTTGAAGGACTTGTTCAATCTCTTTATTCATCATTCTATGCAGACATGAAGATTGTGCCCGAAAAAGGGAAAACATTTCGTCTTACTCCTTTGGTTTTTGATCAAATAAAAAAAATTGATGGCGTTCAATCCGCTTCATGTATCATTGAAGAAAAGGCTCTTCTGCAAAACAGCAACGCTCAGTCTGTTATCCAGCTCAAAGGAGTGGACAGCAATTTTATTAAAGTAAGCGGCGTGCCGGATAAAATAACTGAAGGATCCTTTGATCTGGGTAATGATGTTGAACCCGGCGTTATTCTAGGCTCCGGCATACAATACGCTACTGGAATATCACTCGAACCCGGACTCATAGAAGAGAAGAATACAGTTATACTCCCTAAAATGAATGTACCGGGTACTGATCCTGTTGCCTCAATCAGTGAAGGCATCATTAACCCTTCAGGCGTATTTTCCATTCAACAAGAATTCGACAACAGCTATGCGATAACAAATATTGATTTCGTCAGACAGCACATCGGATTGGAAGAAGACCAATTTACTTCAGTAGAGCTCAAACTACAACCAAATGCTGATGAAAATAAAATCAAGCAAAAGCTTCAAAATATTCTGGGCAGGGGATTTGTCGTACAAAACAAATATGAACAAAACACCAGTCTTTATCAAACCATGAAAATAGAAAAATGGGTCATTTATGCAGTATTAACATTGATTCTTGTCATTGCCGCATTTAATATGATCAGCGCACTTACAATGCTGGTACTTGAAAAAAAACAAGACATCTCTATTCTGCAAAGTATGGGAACAAGCAGAATGCAAATCAAAAAAATATTTTTAAGTGAAGGATTGCTATTGGGAATTATAGGAACTGTCACAGGAATAGCTTTTGCGACGGTCATTTGCCTATTACAGATAAAATTTCAGTTTATTAAATTAAACGGCGGATCGTTTTTAATCCATTATTTTCCTGTTAAATTAGTATTGACGGACTTTTTACTAGTTGGGGCTACAGCACTGATTATTACATTCATTGCCTCATGGTTTCCCGCGCAAAAAGCATCAAAACAACCCATCAGCCTTAGATAAAAATCAATAATCTCCCAGCGTTTCAG
Organism: Ferruginibacter sp.; assembly: GCA_018882645.1. GTDB lineage: Bacteria > Bacteroidota > Bacteroidia > Chitinophagales > Chitinophagaceae > Ferruginibacter. The sequence goes on along the minus strand of VERM01000094.1, from coordinate 2,950 downwards.
GTAATTGTTGAAGTGCCTTTTGAAGTTGATCATCATTTGGAGCTATACCGTGCCATTCATGGGTACCTTCCATAAAATCAACCCCTTTACCCATGATGGTTCTCATCAAGATTATGACCGGCTTCCCCTTACACAGTAAAGATTTAGCTTTTTGAATTCCTGAAATTACCTCATCCATATCGTTACCATCCATCTCGGTCACCAGCCAGTCAAATGCTTCAAATTTGGCTCTCAAATTTCCAAGTTTCATTACATCGTCGGTTGAGCCATCAATCTGCTGACCATTACAATCGATTGTTGCAATTAGATTATCTACTTTTTTATGTGCTGCAAATAAAATGGCTTCCCAGTTCTGACCTTCATCAAGCTCGCCATCTCCATGAAGTGAGTATACAATATGAGAATCATTATTTAACTTTTTAGCCAATGCGGCTCCCACAGCAACGCTAAGCCCCTGTCCAAGAGAACCGCTGGCCATTCTTACACCCGGCAAATGCTCGTGGGTAGTAGGATGACCCTGAAGGCGGCTATTTATTTTTCTGAAAGTTGACAGTTCTCTGATTGGAAAATATCCGCTACGTGCAAGGCAACTGTAAAAAACCGGAGAAATATGACCATTGCTTAGAAAAAAAACATCTTCCCCGATGCCATCCATTTTAAAAGATTTATCATGAATCATCTCTTTAAAATATAGTGCTGTAAGAAAATCTGCGCATCCCAAAGACCCCCCCGGATGACCGCTCTGTACACCATGAACCATTCGTACGATATCTCTTCTGACTTGGGTAGCAATTTCCTTTAACTGATGCATTATAATAAAATTTTTGTTGATCAAATATTCCTGTTGCAAACCTAAGTCAATGTAAATCAATAAAAAAAGAAAAAAAGGAAAAAATCTAATTATAAAATTTTATAATTTATAAAAAACTTAATACTTGTGTATTATAAAAAATAATATTCGAAAAGACCTGTAAAGAATGTTGTTAAAACTTCGTTAATCTAAACATAATTTTTATCTTTACCATAGGGAAAAAAAGTAAGTAGTATGTATAATGTTACATTCAGTGCGTTCCTGGCTTTCATCGCCACATTCTTCTCTATCCCTGTTATCATTCAGGTTGCGAAAGAAAAGAGGCTATTTGATGAGCCTGATGAAAGAAAAGTTCACAAGACCGTGATACCCACTTTGGGAGGATTGGGAATTTTTGCAGGTTTTATTCTGGCTACCCTACTTGGATCCAAACATGATTTGAACAACGAAATACCTTATTTTTCCGCTGCAGCTGTGGTGATTTTTTTTCTTGGAATAAAAGATGATATTCTGATTATTTCTGCCAGCAAAAAATTCATTGGTCAGTTGTTGGCTGCAGGAATCATCATCAAATTTGGCGGACTTCAGATCAACAATATGTTCGGTTTGTTCGGAATACATGCTATTCCCCCATTTGTTTCTGTGATTCTTACCTTCTTCACCATCGTAGTGATAACGAATTCCTTCAATCTGATTGACGGAGTAGACGGACTTGCCGGCACTTTAGGCCTGCTTACTACTCTGGTTTTTGGAAGTTACTTTTTGTATGTGGGTGAAATAAACTACGCCGTAATGGCCTTCGCTTTGTCCGGAAGCTTGTTGGGATTCCTCATTTATAACTTTTCTCCTGCCAAAATTTTCATGGGAGATACAGGCTCTCTCTTATTGGGTTTGATAAACTCCATACTCGTCATCAAATTCATCAACCTTTCTCATACCTCAACCGTTTCCTTTCATTTGGATTCGGCACCGGTTATTGGATTTTCCATATTAATGATTCCTTTATTTGACACGCTTAGAATCTTTACTTACCGGATTTTAGATCGTCGTTCACCTTTCAGTCCGGACAGAAATCATATACACCATATTCTTTTGGATTTGGGACAAAGCCATCGTTCGGTAACATTGATATGCCTTCTTGCCAATATATTTTTTATTGCATTAGCTTATTTTACAAGTAACCTGGGCTCTAATGTTTGCATGTCTATTATTATGTTAGCGGCCTCAATTTTTACTGGGGTGATATATATCCTCCGCATCAAAAAAAATACATCGAGACAACTTGAAGAAACCAATCAAAAGACTTCCATCATTAAATCTCACAAAATCATTACCATATCCGGAAGCACTGCTAAGATCAAGTGATTTCAATTTGTTACTTTACTTTTTACTAACTGTTAAAAAACTGCAGATTTTAAAACCGATTTTATAAATTTGCATACAATTTATTGCCATGTCAGAAGACCTTACCCATATCATATCGGATGCCAATTCATCCATGTCAAAAGCTTTAAAACATCTGGAGTTTGAGCTATCAAAAATTAGAGCTGGAAAAGCCAGTCCCAATATCCTTGATGGCATCTCGGTAGATTACTATGGAAATCCTACTCCCGTCAATCAGGTTGCCAATGTATCGGCACTGGATGCCAGAACCATATCTGTTCAACCCTGGGAAAAGCATATGCTGCCAATTATAGAAAAAGCGATCATGGGTGCCAATATAGGCATCACTCCGCAAAACGATGGGAATATCATTCGATTGTTTATGCCGCCCCTTACTGAAGAAAGAAGAAAAGAGCTGGTAAAAAAATGTAACGTAGAAGGAGAAAATGCAAAAGTCTCCATCCGAAACATCAGAAGAGATGCCATTGAACAAATAAAAAAACTTCAAAAAGACGGACTCAGTGAAGATATCGCAAAAGACACAGAACAAGAAGCCCAAGATGCCACCGACAAATACATTTTACTTATAGAGAAACATCTGGAAGCAAAAGAAAAAGAAATCATGGCGGTTTAATTGTGATTAAAATGCATACTCAATGTCTTGCATTATGAAATGATTTGACCTACTCCTTAAACTGCATGGATTCAAACATTTTGAATCAGTCACACGTTCTTTTTTTCTTCATACATTTACCC
>VERM01000093.1 GCA_018882645.1 Ferruginibacter sp. | reverse complement strand
CATTGGTACTGCAGTTTATGGTAAGCCTTACCACCTGGCTTATTTTCTTTTTACTGATTGAATCCAAAGGCACTATGGCAAAAGCTATCAGCAATATCATGCGAAATGTTTTTGGCCTTGCTGGGATTTTTATTTGGGCATTTTCGGGAACCAGCAACACAATGGTTGCCAATCTGATTGGCCAGGGTAAAGAAAACATGGTTATACCTTTACTTAAAAAAATATCCTTTTGGAGTGCGGGACTCTGCCTCATACTTGTATCTGTATTGAATATGTATCCTCATTTTTTCTTTAATCTATTCGCTCAAAATGAAAACTTCATTGAATCGGGAATTCCCGTCATCAGAGTTGTTTCGTTAGGAATGATATTAATGAGTTTAGCCAACATCTGGCTGAATGGAGTTACCGGAACCGGCAAAACAAAATTCAATCTAGCCATAGAGATTATTTCCGTACTCATATATCTTGGATATACTTTTTATTTCATGAAATACAACTATATTTCATTGGAAATAGCATGGAGCAATGAATGCGTATATTGGTCAGTCATCCTGCTGGCTTCCTTTTTATATATCCGTTCCGGAAAATGGAAAAATAAAGGTATCAATACTTCTAAGGTTTAGCCATCCACTTGTTATTCAAGTAATTCATATCCGGAAGAAATCTTTTCTCGTCTATACAAACAGATTTGAGTTTTCCTTTTTCAGGTATTCTAATGGCAAACTGATTGGTATTATTCCAAATTTCGACCGGAAATTTCATTGTTCCCTTTTTCCCTGTTTGGGTTTCATATGAAATGTAAACTGGCAATGCCATCTGATCCATGTTTGCTATGGTCACCAATGCTCCTGCATTGACGTCGTTGCTTACGGACACAATGGCCTGATCGTGTGTATAATTATTCAGGAACCATGATTTCCAAAACCATGACAAATCTTCTCCTGAAGCATTTTCCATTGATCTGAAAAAATCCCATGGTGTTGGATGTTTATATGCCCAATTACTTATGTAAGTTTTAAAGGCATAGTCAAAACGATCTTCACCGAGTATATGTTCTCTCAGCAGTTGTAATGCAAAGGCTGGCTTACCATAGAGCGCATTACCAATATTGTACTCCGGCATCGCATCCGGTGTTTTAAAAATATTTTCTGAAGAATATCCAAAAATAGAGTACCCACTTCCCTCTCCGTTAATAGGCAGGGAAGCATACTCTCCGTTGTTAAAATCTTTTTCAGAAAGCGTATTGATAAAACTGTTAAATCCTTCATCCATCCAACCATATCTTCTTTCATTACTGCCCACAATCATCGGGAACCACGTATGACCAAATTCATGATCAGTCACACCAAAAAGACCTGCACCGCTAGATGTGTTTCTGCAGAATACAATACCCGGATATTCCATTCCTCCCACATTGGAAGCAACGTTAACTGCTACTGGATATGGGTATTCAAACCAGCGTTTGCTGTAATTTTCTACACTTCCTTTGATATACTCTGTCGATCTTCCCCAGGCAGATACACCGGCACTCTCAATGGGATAAGCACTCAATGCAAGAGAAGTCTTTCCGCTCGGCAGATTTATTTTGGCAGCATCTATGATAAAAGATTTAGAGCTGGCCCATGCAATGTCGCGGGCATTATTCAATTTGAAATGCCAGGTCAGCTTGGCTTTATCCGATGGTCTTGAAGAAGCCTGGGTTACTTCTTCTTTAGATCTGATGAAAACAGTCTTTTCACTTTTGGAAGCTGTTTCCCATCTTTTTAACTGCTCAGTGGTAAGCACCTCTTTTGGATTCAGCAATTCGCCTCCTGCCACTACAAAATGAGATAAAGGTGCAGTGAGACTGAAATCAAAATCACCGTATTCAAGATAAAACTCACTTGGGCCAAGATAAGGATCTGTATTCCAGCCTCTCACATCATCATACACACACATTCTCGGATACCACTGAGCGATGGTATAGATGTCCCCATTTTTTGTGGGTAAAATACCAAATCGATCGGCCCCTCTTGCAGGAATCGAATATGTATAATCCACTCTAATTTTTATCCAGTCACCAAGGGGTTTGACAGGACTATTCAATCTGATTTGCATCCTTGTATCCGTGATGAGATAATTGGCATCAGCGCTGTCTTTCATTGAAATCCATTTGACAGATTTTATCTTATAGCCTCCATTGAAATCAGAACTTGCATCACCGTATCTGCTTCTTGAAGTAGCAGGCATGCGCATTTGCCCTCTGCTGTCTTTTGAAAAAAGATTTTGATCCAACTGAAGCCATAAAAAAGGCAGCGATTGAGGGCTGTTGTTTTTATACGTGATAAGAACGGACGCAGCTATTTCATTTTTTTTATCGTCTAGATCTGCATTGATAAGATAATCCACTTTGTTTTGCCAATATGCATGACCGGGTTCGCCTGTCACGGATCTTTCAGGCTGATTGCCAGATGTGTAAAAAAGAGGAGAAAACAATTCAGCAGGATTGTATTTTGAGTCGGAAACATAAACGTTTGTCTGCGCAACAGACAGAAAATTCATCAAAGATAGAAAAGCAATGGCGCCTATTTTTCTCATATTTTTTATTTTCAAGATAATGAAAGATTTCAGATTAATGATTTTTTTTACACTATTGCAAAGATTTTAACAATTTTATTGCCTGTAGTTTAATATCAGGGTCATCTTCTGTTTTAGCCGGTAATGACATCAGTTTTTTCAGTGACGCTATCGCCATCGGTATTTGTTTGTTTTTTTGATAGGACTTAGCCAGCTCAAGATGATTGAGACAGACACTAGGATCAATTCTGTTCGCTTTTTCAAAAGCATTTATGGAGAGTGTAAATGAGGCTTCAGGCATTTTTTCGAAAAACAACCCCAAGCCGGTTCTTTCTAAAAAATTCAAATCACTCATTTCATAATACCACTTCCCCAATACGTGCCAGGCTTTAAAATTATTGGGATTGATTTGAATGGCCTGATCTGCGAAATCTTTTATTTTTCTTACCAGTTTGATTTTCTCTTTACCTCCTTTTATCAAGGCTTCTTTTCCATAAGCGATGGCCATTGCCACACATGCTTCAGCCGCATTCGGATAAGTTTCAATGGCTTTTTTAGCATACCCTACCGCTAAAGAATAGTGCACAGCCTGCTTTTTCTTGTCTTTCAATCTGCCTCCGATACTGCTATGCAGTTCGCTACATTTTACAAGAGCAGTCAGTAGCGAAGGATCCATCCTTAATGCTTCTTCAAATTTCAGTAATGCCCGTTTCTCATCCGGAATTTTTTCAAGGCGAAGTCCTTCATTGACAATATCATTAACGTGTTGTGCCTTGACTTCTGCATGACAAAATAAGACGATGCTTATGAGCAAAAAAAGTGTGATTGATTTTAAACTCATGGTCAATATATTTGTGATGAATCCAAAAATTGAATGGCGCATCAGGAAATAAAATTTTTTGTCAGACTCACTCCAATTTTTCCTATGCATGCAGGGATAGGGATATTTTTTTTGAATATCGAAATATAGACCGAAGCTACACGGTGATCTTTTTGATGAATTTGATTACAGATGCGTTCACAAAGTACTTCAAGTAATTTCTCTGTTTTTCCCATTTCGTTTTTGATGACTTGATATGCGGATACATAATCTAACGTATGACCCAGTTCACTGACAGATATGGAATCATCGAGCCTGATATCTACAGAAACTTCGAAGTTGTTCCCGACAATCTCCTCTTCATCAAAAAAACCATGTCTTCCAAAAAAATCAAGCTGATGAAGATGAATCGTAAACATTTTGCAGATTTGTAAAATAAAAAGAAAACGAAGAAAATAAATTCATTCGGATCAATGGAGGCCTTTTTCGCCTAAAAATCTTTCTGCATCGAGCGCAGCCATACATCCGCTTCCGGCTGCAGTCACTGCCTGACGGTAAATCTTATCCTGCACATCACCAGATGCGAAAACACCCTCCACATTGGTTTTACTGGTACCGGGGATGGTTTTGATGTATCCTGTTTCATCCATATCAATCCAGTCTTTGAATATATCGCTGTTTGGCTTATGTCCGATGGCGACAAAGAATGCGCTAACGGGTATGGTTGTTTTTTCTTGTGTCTTATTGTTCGTTATTCTGACTGCTTCCACTTTTTGATCTCCCAAAACTTCATCCGTTTCAGCATTCCAGTACACTTTAATGTTTCCGGTATTCAAAACTCTTTCCTGCATGATTTTACTTGCACGCATAGTATCTTTTCTAACAATCATGTGCACAGTAGTACAAAGTTTGGAAAGATACAAGGCCTCTTCTGCTGCAGTATCCCCTGCCCCTACGATTGCCACTTCTTTTCCTTTAAAAAAGAATCCGTCACAAACAGCACAGGCACTAACCCCATGACCATTTAGTCGCTGCTCACTGGGAAGACCCAACCATTTGGCGGAAGCACCGGTACTAATAATTACAGCATTTGCTTCTATCCATTTTTCTTCATCAATCTGCACTTTTAGCGGATGAGAAGAAAAGTCTACTGCTGTAGCCAATCCGTATCTGATATCAGCACCCATCCTTGCGGCTTGTTTTTCAAAATGTTGCATCATCTCAGGTCCTTGTATGCCGTCGGGGTATCCGGGATAATTTTCAACTTCAGTAGTAATCGTAAGTTGTCCTCCGGGTTGTATCCCCTGATATAAAACGGGTTTGAGATTGGCTCTTGATGCATAAATCGCAGCAGTATATCCTGCCGGTCCGGAACCTATAATAAGACAATTAACTTTTTCAGAAATTATTTTTTCCATGAGCTGTATTGAAATGATTGATAAAAGAGTGCGTGAAAATAGCTTTTTTAAAGGAATCCAAAAAATGAATAATTTAATCGACTGTGACGGTCTTATACCATGCAGCATATCCGCAAAACGAACCCAGCGCACCATTGGATATATTGCCTAAAACTTTACCCGGCTGAGCAAAAGGATTACCTATACTTTGTAAAGAAAATTCCCATGTATTCCAAAACAGATAAGTAGATCTGTCAATGTTACAAAATTTCAAAGTCACCACATCAGCTTTCCTGAAAAAATTACCATCAGTGGGTTCAGGAGGATTGTTGCGGTCTACACCCTGCGGAACCTGCACTACGTATGTTGTGCCGTCTATAACTTCATCAGAAAATACAGAGTTCTGTCCTGGAAGAAAAGGCTCGTTGTTTCGTTGCGTAAAATAACGAATGTAGTTACCCAATCCTTTAGGGTCTGTAAATTTCATAAACAATATCCTGTTGAGCGTATCGGGATTATTGGGTGCTTTTTTAAAAAATAAGGAGTCTGGCACCTTGGTCAGTTTGGGAATCGTGGTGATGGCATTGTATTCTTTTCCTTCAGAGATAATCTTCAGCTTATACGTGGTATTGAATTCACCTTTGAAAGCAGTTGATAGATTGTCCGTATCGATTCCATAATAATAACCATTCAAACCCGGAAATATGGGAAAGCTGTATTCTTTAAGTTTATGATTGAGACTGCCATTTGATATGTATACATCGGCATTTCTTACGAAAGCATTTGCGAGGAGTTCCGGTGAAAGCGTGCTGAAAAAAGATTGACTTCTGGTTAGGACTACTCTTGGTTCGCGATCGTTTTCAATTTCAGCTTCCACCACTAATGCTTTATCAACCTCGTTTAATTTGAAATCAATATTCTTTTCACAAGAAGCGAATGTGATCAGAAATAAAAAAATCAAAAAAATATGCAAACGGTTCATTAGCTGTTGATGGATTTGAAAAACGTCATTTACTACAGTCGATATTGTTAACCCCCGTTGATATAAAGACTGATATCATTGATAATTTATTGCAGTACAAAATTAATGAAATCAGTATAGAAAAGTGATTTTAATGATGAGTGATAAAAGTAATAATCCCTGCAAAAAAAAGCTCCCCGGTCGGAGAGCTGTATGAAAAAATATGGAAAAGAAGTTATCCTAAATAAGCCTTTAATGCACCGCTATAGCGGGCCTTTTGAAGACGTTTGATGGCTCTTTCTTTAATTTGACGAATACGCTCTTTTGTCAGGTCATATTTTTGACCGATTTGTTCGATGGTAACGCCATTTTCTCCATCTAAACCGAAATAGGCGTTGACAATTTCAGCCTCACGGGGACTTAAAGATTTCAGAACACGACGAATTTCATTTTTTAATGAATCGTGCATGACATCTTCGTCTGTTTCATCGCCACCTTTCAACAAATC
>VERM01000448.1 GCA_018882645.1 Ferruginibacter sp. | reverse complement strand
CCCACTTCCGGTGATGGCCTGAACCGCATCCATGTAAATATGATCCAGATCGGGGCGTTCTTCCCTGTCAATCTTTATGTTGACAAAAAAGCGATTCATCAATTCAGCGGTTGGGGCATCCTCAAAGCTTTCCCTTTCCATTACATGGCACCAGTGACATGCGGCATAACCTATACTGAGCAGTATGGGCTTGTCTTCATTCTTTGCTTTCTGCAGGGCCTCTTCACCCCACGGAAACCAATCTACCGGATTGTGTGCATGTTGCAGCAGGTAAGGGCTGGTTTCGTGCAATAATGCGTTGGCCATAATGTGTATTGGAAAAAATAAAGGAAAGGAAAAAGCTACCTCTTCTTGGCTGAAACCTGCTTTAGGTATTCATCCAATGCAGCTACCATACTGGGTTTTTGAGGTGCGGGACCCTGAATATGCAGCTCGAGTCCCTTCTCCTGTATGGCGCGGGAAGTATTGCTGCCAAAAGCACCTATCAATGTTCCGTTTTGACGGAAATCGGGAATGTTTTCGAATAAGCTCTTCACACCACTGGGAGTGAAAAAGCAAATCACATCGAATTGATTGGATTCAAGCACCTCTTTGATATCGTTGCTGATGGTTCGGTACATGAATGCCAGTTGGTACTCGCATTGATGACTCTTCAACCAATTCACGATCTCATTATCTTGCTGATTTTCACTGCAGACATACAAAAACCGCTCATTACCCTTGTGCCGGTTGATGGAATCAAATAAACTCTTGTTACTTCCATCAGCTCCAAAAAAAACTTTGCGTTTGCGGTATAAAATAAACTTCTGTAAATAAAGAGCTACCGATTCTGTGATACAGAAATACTTGGTATCGGGATGAATGGTTACTTTCAATTCATCTGCCATCCGGAAAAAATGATCTATCGCATTCCGTGAGGTGAAAATTACAGCTGTAAAGAGTGCAATATCAATTTTTTGCTTGCGGAATTCTTTTGGGGGGATGCCCTCCAGCTTAATAAAGGGGTGGAAAAACAGCCGAACCTGATGCTTTCTCTCCAACTCATAGTAGGGAGACTTCTCACTTTCAGGCTTGGGCTGAGATATCAATATGTTTTTAACAACCTTGGCAGTTGATAACTGCTTTTCCCCATTTTTTGGCATATCCACACTTGCTAAAGTCAAGCAAAATTAAACAAATACATTCAATTTTCTAAACAATAATTTAAGAATGACAAGTAGAGGTATGACCTCCAAAGAAATAAAATATAAAAAAAAATGAAATGCATTTAATGCCATTTTGTTTCGAATTAATGGAAAAGAAACGGCATAACGATAAACAAAAGCTGCGCCCACCAACACCAAACCGATCGCTAAGGCAGATTCTACAATTGGGGGGGCTGAAAAAGCTACCAGTACCAATAAAGGTAAAAACAGAATCGCCATTATTTTATTGACCAGATAAACAACGAAAATGTAAGAGCGCATAGCTTCAC
>VERM01000447.1 GCA_018882645.1 Ferruginibacter sp. | reverse complement strand
GGGTATCGGATTTAAGGATTATAGTAAAAGTGTTGTCAATTTTTTACTACAATTGCGCCCAAATTAAGTAATTACACTACACAAGGAATGGTTTTGGTGTTAATGCATTGTAAATTTTATGTTTTAAAGTTTTTTACTTATCAACGAATTATCCTATTAGCTCAATTCAAAGTGTTCTTATCTATTGTAAAACTAATCCCGTCTATTCGAATGTAGCTCAGGAAATACCCCCTGTTTGTAGCAGAAAATTCCTGAAAAAGCAGATTGACATTAATTAAATAAATTAATCATAAAAAATTTATTTACATTCATATATATATTAATAAAATAAAGTTATAAAATACTGCGAGGTATCAAATTTGATTTTTAGTGATTTAAATACCAATAATCTGTAACCAACCAATGAGAACGTCGAATAAGTGGAAAAAATTGCATGATCTTTCAATAAGCTATTTTTTTGATGGCCAATGCAGAGATAATTTCAAAAAGTTAGCAATGAAAGCTCTCACATGTCGTATATTAGATAGATTTTATAGTTGAGGTTAATCAAAATCCGTCATTCAAGAATCCTGCACCCATGTCAGCTAATTTTTCACTCCGGGATAAAGTAATTGTAGTCACCGGTGGTACAGGAATTTTAGGAGGCGCTTTTGTGAAGGCAATTGCCAGTGCAGGGGGAATTCCGGTTATACTGGGTAGAAATTCTGCTATAGCCCGGCAGAGAGCTGATCAAATCATTCAACAGGGCGGAATCGCACTGGCAGTAAATGCAGATGTTCTTGACATTCAACAGCTTACAGCTGCCAAGGACATCATTGTTAGTAAACTGGGTACCATTCATGGTCTCGTCAATGCCGCCGGAGGAAATTTGCCGGAGGGGGTTTTGCCCCCCTCAAGCGATGTTTTCAATTTGAACCTTGACGGCATGAAGTCCGCCATGGATCTGAATATATGGGGTACCGTTTTTCCAACACAGGTTTTTGGCCAGGTAATGGCGCAACATCAGGGCGGAAGCATTGTCAACATATCGTCCGTTACTTCTCAATTGGCGGTTACTCGTGTTCTTGGTTATAGCATGGGAAAAGCAGCAGTAGACTGTTTCACCAAGTGGATGGCAGTTGAAGTTGCCAATCGGTATGGTGAAAAAATTCGGGTCAACAGCATTATACCCGGATTTTTTATTACTGAGCAAAACAAACAACTTCTCATGCAACCGGATGGAACTTATACAGAAAGAGGTAGCAAAGTCATTCAACATACACCTTTCAAACGATTCGGTCAACCGGAAGAACTTAACGGTGCCATCATCTTCCTGCTCAGCGAAGCATCAAATTTTGTAAATGGTGCTGAAATACGTGTGGATGGTGCATTTACTTCTTTTAGTGGAGTTTAATTGTTTATATTCTGTGCCTCCTGTATATAGCTTCAGCGAAATACCATTCATTTATGACAAATTCCAGAAGAAAATTTATCCGCCA
>VERM01000446.1 GCA_018882645.1 Ferruginibacter sp. | reverse complement strand
TTTTTTACTCCAATAATAAAAATTTATCATTATTTTCAGTTACATCATACCCTATTAATCTTTCCATTGTATACATGAATAAATCACTATCATGTGAATAGTATTCTTCAAATTATTCATATAACTCATTTAAAGAAATCATAGAACTCAGTCCATCAGAATCAATCAAGAATATCTTTAATTTTCATTATGTAAAATTATCAGACAAAAAAAAATTGTCAAAACAAACCAGTCAATTATTTTGAAAATAACGTTGATACACGTTTTGTACATAAGTATTGATACTTAAACAAAGAAATGAGATTCATTTGTTGGTAATACCTGTTAAACATGCCATTGCATATCCTTATAAAAAGAAGAGTAAGGCATAAAATGTTCAGCCCAATCAAAGTCTAGGCAGCAATAGTAGAAAGAAATAATGACCCGGCGGGAGATTTACGTTCAATTATATAACCTTCATTCAACAAAGAATTAAGTATATGCTTCGCTTCACGATTACTCGAATGATTATTGATAAATTTAAATTCAGCTAGGGTTATTGAGTCAAAAGTTTTAAAAATTTCTTTAGGTAAATTGTCTATTGAATTCTTTTTACAATCAGGATAGTATTGTAAAAGAATATTTTCCATTGATGTATAATTCTGCTCTCCAATTAGCGTCGCAACTACTGATCCATTCATCTTAAAAATCATTGTTGGGAAAACAGCCACATTGTTTTCAGCAGTAATCATCAAATCTTTATTAAATAATATTTCAGCTTTTTCCCAATCCATTAGCAGCCTGGGCGGATCAAGGCCTACTTCCTTAGCGGCATTCGAGATCACTTCAAGATCAGCTATGTTAAGATTGTGAATAAAAAGATTTTCATTCAGCATTCTTAATAGTGCCACAGCTTTTTCTTTATTTTGAATTGAGGCTGCTTTAAATGCTATAGAAGGAGGAAACGAAGAACTTAACGGCTGGCTTAGCCATATAGTACCATCTACCGGCATGCCTGACTGACGAAGTGCTTCAATCCAATGGGCATAAACATCCTTTGGCTGAGTTATCCCTCCCCTGTTAAAATTATTCCAAGATGGCAAAAGTCCTCCCATGATATGTTCAAAGTCAAAATTTTCGGAATAATCAATTTTAAATTTACGAAGCTGAGGCTGGATCGACCAGCAAGTAGAACAAATGGGATCCGTAAAATACAATATCTCCATTTTATTTTTCACCTCATTATTTTTTATTGAAATTTTCTTTTGATCTACCAAAGGAACTTCAAATTGATTTTTCCCTCCAGCATCGGGATAGAGAAAAGATTTTTTCAATCTTCTTCCCAGATTATTGTGTTCCGTAATTGAAGAAATCCTGTTATTGTAAAATAAATGAAAAGCAGACTCAATATCTTTTTCAGATTCAATTGCAGATGAAAGACTTTCTGCATCAAAAAGTGCATCAGAGGTACCGGCACTTGTGAAAGGCAGAGCGACATGAGCTG
>VERM01000092.1 GCA_018882645.1 Ferruginibacter sp. | reverse complement strand
CTCTAAAGCAAGTGCCGTAAGAGAACTGCTCAGCGACATGACAAAGAGAGGTTTATTGATGCGAGTGAAAGAAGGTGTTTATTATATTATCCCATATGAACAAAATGCCAAAACTTTTATGCCCGACTGGCATTTGATAGCAGAGCATTTGGTGAATGATGCCCAATATTATATCGGATATTATTCCGCTTTGCAAGTTCATAATCTGATTTCACAACCATCGTTGAAAGAACAAATCGTTGTATCAAAACAGGTACGACCATCTGAAATTAAAATCAAAGAAGTCCCCTTCCAATTTATCTACCACAATGAAAAACATTTTTTCGGTTCAAAGAAAATCTGGATCGACAGTTTCAATAAAGTGCAATGCTCTGACTTAGAGAAAACTTTCATTGACTGTTTGTTCAAACCCGAATATGCAGGTGGAATTGTTGAAGTGGCAAAAGCAATTTATGTTTCTAAAGACAAAATAAAATACGAAAGATTACTTGACTACGCCAGGAAATTTGATTCGCAAGCCGTAATAAAAAGACTTGGATTTATTTTGGAATTACTTGACATCAATACTAAAATCATTGAAGATTTGCATCAAATGAAAACCGCTTCCTACGTGGTACTTGATACCGAGCTTCCCAAAACAGGTAAACGGATAAGTCGCTGGAGTATTCAACAAAATTTGGAAACGGAAACAATTAAATCTGCCATTTTCACATGATCAAACCGGGAGAAATACAACAAAAAGCAAATGCTATGGGTGTTCGTGATCAGCAAATTGAAAAAGACTACATTCTTTCATGGATTCTTTTTGGCATTTCCAAACATGAGCAACTTTCAAAGGCAATCGTTTTCAAAGGCGGAACTGTTTTAAAGAAAGTTTATTTTGAAGAATATCGTTTTTCGGAGGACCTTGATTTTACATTGCTGAATAGCGAAATATCAAACGAAATAATTTTTGTATGGATTAAAGAAGTATTTGAGTTTATAAGAGATGAAGCCAATATCCCGCTTGAAATCATTGACAATATGGAAGAGGAAGGAGTCCGCCTGCCGGACGAGCAAGATGGCCTTCACTTTTACATCAGTTACATCGGTCCTCTTGGAGGACAAGGAAATAACAAAAAAGTAAAAGTTGATATTTCTCGCAGAGAACAACTGGTTTTTGAACCGATAATGAATAATGTTTTTATTGGCTATTCCGATATGGAAGAACATCGGGTGTTCTGTTATCCATTAGAAGAAGTGTTGGTAGAGAAAATGCGATCAGTAATGCAGCGAATGCAGGCAAGAGATTTTTACGACATCTGGTATTTACTGGAAGTACACGAAATGGATGCCGGTTTTTATATTAATCAATTTGAAGCCAAATGCAAAAGCAAGGATTTAAAGCATACAGATTTTCATAAAAAATTAGATGAAAGATTGCCTCAATACAAAGGCAGATGGAAAAGCTCTTTGAGTGAACAAATAAAGAACTTGCCTGACTTTGAGCAAGTGGTACGTGAAGTGCAACGGAATCTTAAAAAATTGAAATTTTAGCCACAAGAAAGTATCTGGTGAAAATGCATATCCTTGCTGACACTGTAAATGACACTGTATTTTCATTGATTAAGCAAAACAACAAAATAACAGCAAAAGAAATTAGTGAGCGCTTAAATGTGAGTTTAAGTACCGTAAGACGAAACATTAAAGAACTTAGAGATAACGGAAAAATAGAACGCATAGGTAGTGATAAAACAGGCTATTGGAGAATAATTTCTCTCATCATCCTATTAATTCCATTAGTCCATTAGAAGTCACTGATTGCACCTTCATTTTCTTCACCTGAAAAAAATTGCTTTTAACGGACAGCTGCGGCTCAATGTAATAGCCGGCAAAGGAGCCGAGGTTGCAAAAAGACAATGCATGCGCCATGTAAATTTTTTTCTCATTGAGTAATAAATGAAAATACTCGCCGAGTTTGATGATGGTAAACCTTACAGGCTTATTGGTATCAACACGCGGAAACTTTCTGGCATGAAAACGATGAAAAACTATATGGTGATTCCTTTCAAACTGCATGATCACTGCACGTCTGCCGTCTGCCGATAGGGTAAACCGGTTGAGGTATTCACGCTTTTGATCAAAACCCCATACCAATCCGAAATGCCGGTATTCATCTTCTTTTTTATTCAGTTCAATAATGGCATCAATCACAAAATCATCATTCTCCTTCAATCCGGTTTTTGTTTTATAATATTTCCAGTTTTTTACAGAGCTGTTCTCCATGTGATAATACCCGGATTTGATTTCAGCTTTCTCTGATTCAATATCCACGATTTCCCATTTACGGTTGTTGTCTGAAAAGTTTTCTGTAAAAACAGTCCGGCAATTTTTTATCTCATACATATCGGTAATCACTTGCATAATCTATTTTTTCTGTTACAAATATGCAGACACAAAACCTCCAACTATTGGAGGAGTAAAATATTGTCATGTCCTCCAAAAGACGGAGGACTGCAATATTTATTTTTGATTTAATAAAAACACAATCTTATGCCAGGCGAAAATCCAGTCAAAAAACTCAAAGAGATTCAGATTGACACCCAAACCATTCAGCAATTCAATGAGCAGCACTTTGAAGAGGGTCAGACCACCATTCATTGCAGCTATGTTTCCAAACCAATCTATGTCAATGGCGGATGGGTGAATATCTATCCCACCACTTATCTGGTGGCCAATGGTCAGACACTGCAAATGCTGCATGCCGACAATGTACCGATGGCGCCGTCCATGCATTTTTTCAAAAAAGCCGGAGAATTAAAACATTTCTCATTGATTTTTCCTCGTATACCGGACGACTGGTCAAGTTTTGACTTTGTTGAAGTAACGGCATCACCCAACGGATTTGTTGTCAGAAATATTCAGCGCAGCGCCTCCGGGATTTATCGGATATCGCTGGCTTAAATTGGTTTTAGGTTGTCTATATTTTCAATATATTTACTACATGCCTAAAACCAAATCTGCCGTTTCCCGCCATGTCATCATTGATACCTGCCTCAACAATACACTGAGGCCTTATCCCTCGCTTGAAGATCTGGCAAAAGCTTGCAGTGAAAAAATCCGTGAAGGCATTTCCACATCTACCATTGAGAAAGACATTCGGCAAATGAAGCTGGACAGACCGCTTGGTTATTCTGCGCCGATTGAATACAGTAAAATCAACAAGGGATATTTTTATGCAGAGCAGGGATTTTCCATTTCCGAGCTGACACTCACGGATGATGAATGGAACGGCATCCGGTATGCGGCCAATTTATTGCATCAGTATGCGCATGTCAGTATTTTCAAGGACTTCAAAGATGCCATCGAAAAAATAAACACCCGTTTTAATCTCCTGCTAGATCTGGAGGAAGAGGATTTTGATCAATACATCCAATTTGAAACTGGAAATTCCACCACCGGATACGACTGGATTGCCGCTATCTTACCCGCATTGAAAAACAGGTGGATACTGAAAATCAGCTATGAGAATATTTATAAAAAAGAGGTGAAGGGATATTCCGTCTATCCCAAACTGCTCAAAGAACACCGCAACCGATGGTACCTGATAGGCTGGGTGGGGGACAGAGAGGATTATCTCACTTTTGCATTGGACAGGATTCAGCATTTGGAGGTTATTCAAAAGACACAGAAACATCGCTTCGATTTTGATCCCGGAAAATTCCTTCAATATTCGGTGGGTATCATGGAAAAGGATGAAAAACCACAAAAGGTAGTGTTGTCAATTCAAGAACCTTATCATAAACTCCTTCAGCTCGAGCCCTTGCACCATTCACAAAAAATCATACAACAGACAGCCAACGGCATTAAGATTGAGTTACTGGTTCAAATCAATCCCGAATTCTGCAACCGGATTTTATCCCTCGGCCCCTGTTGCAAAATTGTAAGTCCGGCATCCCTAAAAAAGCAAATGAAGCATCTGCTGATGGAGATGCTGGGGAATTGTTGATGGGGGGCTTGAGGTTGGCAGGTCAATTTTAAAGAAATTGGGAATAAAATTATTTTAAATGTATGAAAATGTTAATTTGGGGGAGGACATAACAGACTAGAGATCAGGGTTATCGCATTATCTAATAATCAATTAATTTACTTATGACAAATCAGAAAGGATTAACATGGTTTTTGTCCGTTCAAAATCTGAATGCCCAATTACAAATCAATTCTACAGGCAATAATTTTAGTTTGTTAGGTCTAGATTCGGTATTAGGCAAATTGAACGAATTTTGCGAAACCGCACTTCCAACAATACCTGAAAAATTAACTATGAATAGTTCTTTTTACTTGGAGGTGGAATTTCAAAACTATGAGCCTTTCGAGATTGTGTTAAGGTATCAAAATAAGGGCCTTGGCCAGACAGACATTAGAACTGCTATTAAGCATATGATTGAAAAGGTTATTACTCCAGCACTTAATGATTGGTAACAGGATACTTCGCCCAACAACTAAGCTTTCGTTGCGTGCGAAGCACGAACAATGAAAGCGCTGTTGAACGGAACCTTAGTTATGGAGTTATTGATTTGATTTTGTAGGGTATTATTGCCGGTGAGCAGAGCGGCATTTAATCTGAAGTTTCAAAAAAATAGCTTTCATAGCTGATATTTATTTTGGGGCACAGACCTGCCCTTACCCATTATTTAACAATTACAGGCAACAGTACTTGAGGCTCTGCCAAAAACCGTATCAGGAGGGCCACGTCTGTCAAATACTAAAATCGTGATCAGATTGCCGGTTTTGCAACAAGGGCATTTCTTATGTACTGAGTTCGATTTTTGATTGATGTACTCGTTTACTCTTAATTCACTTTGTAAAGCTTTTAATTTTTTTCGTTTCCAGGTACTGCTTAAGAATCCATAATGACGGATACGGACAAATCTTTTGGGAAGTATATGCTGTGCAAAACGTCTGGTAAATTCTTCATGACTGATCCGCATGTGTTTTTTGCCACCCTCTGATCTATAATCTTTGTAACTAAAGACTACACTACTATCATCCACCTCAGTAATTCTGTGATTGCTGATGGCAATTTTATGTGTATAACGTCCCAGATATTCAACCACTGACCGAGTACCGGCAAAAGGTCGCTTTGCATATACAATCCACGGATTCGCATATAAATCGGCTATCTCTTTTTGATTCAACAGCTTGAGATTCTTGAGTACAGCTAAAAACTTACCTCTGAACACTTTGCTCATTGCGTGTACCGGAAAAAGAAATTTACCGTCTTTTCGTATGTTATTCCACTTACCGGTTGAGCTTATGCCACCACCGGGAACAATGCAATGGAGGTGAGGATGTAAACTTAGATTCTGTCCCCAGGTATGTAGAATAGAGATCATCCCGGGAAGGAGGTTCTTTTGATTGGCAAAAGCATGGATCGTTTGCCAGGCTGCATCAAACAATAAATTATAGAACAATGACGGATTGTTTATTGCCAGAGCATTCAATGGATTGGGAACTGTAAATACTACATGAAAATATGTGGTAGGCAATAGCTCCGCCATTCGGGCTTCCATCCAGCGTTCCTTCAGATGTCCCTGACATTTTGGACAATGACGGTTACGACAAGAATTATAGCTCAACTGCATAGTACCACATGAATCACAGCTGTCTATATGACCTCCCAATTGAGCCGTTCGACACATTCTTAAAGCAGAGAGTGTTCGAAGCTGCCAGCTGTTTAAACCCATGCACTCTATGTTATTTCCCAACCGCTGAAGTACATCAGCTACTTCAAAGCGGGGGCGCATTGTGCAAACAAGGTGTCTAATGGACTGAAAGCTCTGTGCTTATCCAATTGGCAGATGTGCAGATATTCCATGGTTGTTTCAATACGCTCATGCCCTAACAACTCTTTGAGCGTTAAAATATCCAGTCCATCTTCCAATAAGTGAGTGGCATACGTATGACGGAGCGTATGTACATGCACATCTTTTTTTATCGCTGCACTTTTACATAACGTCTTGATAACCCATTGTACACCTCGTTGGCTGTAGCGAGAGTCGAAGTCTCCGCCACCTCTGCCAACAGGCTGTCCGTTAAACAACCAATCCTGCGGATGTTCTGTTGAAATATATAATCGCAGCCCCCTGATTAAATGTTCAGACAAAGGAAGATATCTGTCTTTATTCCCTTTTCCCTGAACAACACGTGTATCGACCCCTTATAAACTGGACAGTTTTTCAAAGATAGTTAAGTAGTTTTTAGTAATTCTAGGGAAACGGATTTAAAATATTGGCTCCATACAAATTCGGGTGTTTTTCCGGAAAGGGAACCAT
>VERM01000445.1 GCA_018882645.1 Ferruginibacter sp. | reverse complement strand
TTATTAGTCTCTGCTTCTGCTTTGATAAATCAACAAATATTGAACCAGCATTGCAATTGAAGCCAATGCCGAAACCACATAGGTAAGTGCTGCCCATTTCAATGCATCTTTCGCTTTTTCCTTTTCTGCAGGCACAGTAATATTGGCGTCAGACAGCCATTTTAATGCTCTAGCCGATGCATCAAATTCAACCGGGAGAGTAATGATGGTAAATAGAGTTGTCACAGCATATAAAAAAATGCCAATCAATAAAACCGTCTGATTCCCTCCTCCAAAACCCATCATACCTATCCCTGCCATAATTATCCACTGAGATAGAGTACTGCTGATCTGAACAGCAGGTACAATCTTACTGCGAAGCATCAGCATGGAATATGCTGTAGCGTGCTGCACAGCATGACCGCACTCATGCGCTGCAACTGCTGCTGCTGAAACACTACGTCCGTCAAAAACATCTCTGCTCAAATTGACAGTCTTATTCATTGGGTTGTAATGATCCGTAAGCGTTCCTTCTACTGAAATGACCTGCACATCATAGATGCCATTATCTTTCAACATCTTTTCAGCGATTTCCTTACCACTCAACTGGCTGGTTGTAGCCATTCTTGTATACTCATTAAACTTTGTTTTCAGACGGTATTGTACAAACATGCCCAATAACATGAAAACAACTGAAATCATAATAATACCCGTCATAATCTAAAAATTTTAATTAATTGTACAATAATTGTTCCCATTCACAATACTGACAAAATTACAATCAACAAGAGACATATAACATTTCAAATAAAAACAAAAAAAAGGAGTCAAAGTTGACTCCTATATTAATTTTATCATTTATGAAATGAATGTTACTTGTATTGGCCGCTCAAAGAAGATGCCAATTCAGTAATTTTTTTCAATCCTTCTTCTGGAAGATTTCCTTTTTTGAAATCCGTTAAAATTTCGGGATGTTTATTTTCAAGTTCCATTAAAAAGTGTTCTTCAAATGCTTTCACATTCTTTACAGCAACATTTTTCAGCAAACCCTGTGTGCCAAGATAAATGATAGCAACTTGTTTTTCAACGCTAAAAGGAGTGTACTGAGACTGTTTCAATATTTCCACGTTTCTTGCACCCTTGTCAATTACGTTTTTAGTAGCGGCATCCAGATCTCCACCAAATTTGGAGAAGGCTTCCAGCTCGCGATACAAGGCCTGATCCAGTTTCAATGTTCCGGCTACTTTTTTCATGGATTTAATCTGAGCGTTACCACCCACACGACTAACGGAAATACCTACGTTGATCGCAGGACGAATACCCGCATTAAACAAGTTACTTTCCAAGAATATCTGTCCGTCAGTTATAGAGATTACGTTTGTAGGAATGTATGCCGAAACGTCACCTGCCTGTGTTTCGATGATTGGGAGTGCTGTCAGAGAACCGCCTCCTTTTACCAGATGTTTGATAGACTGAGGCAAATCATTCATCTGACGAGCAATCTCATCT
>VERM01000444.1 GCA_018882645.1 Ferruginibacter sp. | reverse complement strand
GTGTATATATTCATTGGAAATAATTATTGCCAATAAGATTAGAAAGGTACAATTTATTTAAAAAATACAAATAATTATTTCTATAGTCATATAATCAAAAGTCTTTGTATTAGAACAAAAAAAACAATTATCTTTTATTATAATCTAATGAATCATTCGTTCATCGACAACCCTTCACTAACTTTGTACCAATGGATAAATCAAATTTTGTAGATCAGATTAAAATCTTTTGTCGAAGTGGTCATGGTGGTGCGGGTAGCAGGCATTTTCTTCGTAACAAGCTTACCGCTTTTGGCGGACCGGACGGTGGCGATGGTGGAAGAGGGGCGCATATAATATTGAAAGGGAATGCGCAATTGTGGACGCTTCTTCACTTAAGATATCAAAAAAACATATTGGCGGAAAACGGAGAGAATGGAAGTGGCAATCATTCCACCGGAAAAAACGGAAAAGATATTATCATCGAAGTGCCATTGGGTACCATTGCCAAAGATGAGCAAACCGGAAAGCTGGAAGCAGAGATTTTAGAAGACGGACAGGAAATTATATTAATGCGCGGGGGAAGAGGCGGATTGGGCAACAGTCATTTTAAAACGGCAACCAATCAGGCGCCCGATTATGCACAGCCCGGAGAAGAAGGCCAGGAAGGAATTAAAATACTTGAACTAAAGGTGTTGGCAGATGTAGGCTTGGTGGGATTTCCCAATGCCGGAAAATCAACCTTGCTGTCAAGCATAACTGCAGCCAAAGCAAAAATTGCCGATTATGCTTTCACCACCTTGGTGCCTCAATTGGGAATGGTAGAATACCGCGATTCAAGAAGTTTTTGTATGGCCGATTTGCCTGGAATCATTGTGGGTGCTGCAGAAGGTAAAGGATTGGGTCATCGGTTTCTTCGTCATATTGAAAGAAACTCTGTATTGCTATTCCTCATTCCTTCCGATAGTAAGGATCACAAAAATGAATTTGACATCCTTCGATCTGAACTGGAAAAATATAATCCGGAAATGTTACAGAAGGATTTTGTGATAGCCATCAGCAAATCGGATATGCTTGACGATGAACTGAAAGAAGCCATTTCAAAAGAGATGCCTAAAAATGTTCCTCACATATTTATCAGTTCAGTAACCGGATATAACCTGCAACCGTTGAAAGATCTGTTGTGGAATACATTGAATGTTGAGCATACCTGATTATTGATGTATATTAATTCGACTGTTTATGAATCCTGCGTCAAAAAGAAATTTATTATACTTCATCAATCCAATATCAGGCACTTCAAATAAAAACCGGCTCGTTCAAAAAATCACAGAACAAACAGCGTTGAGAAAAATTTCTTTTCAAATTGTCTACACGACAAAAGAAGGAGATTATTCATTTCTTCCAGAAAAAATTATCAATGAAAAAATAAGCGATGTAATCATTTGTGGCGGTGATGGCACCATCAAATCTGTAGTTTCTTTTTTATTGCATTCTGATGTCAATGTCGG
>VERM01000443.1 GCA_018882645.1 Ferruginibacter sp. | reverse complement strand
TATCAATTGTTACAGGCCGAACTTGGGTGGCACCTGAATAAAAAGGGGAAGCAATGGCATTTTTTTCTTGCAGCTGATAATTTGCTGGATCAAAACTATAGTCTCGGCAATGATATCAATGCCGCGGGCAGAAGATTCTACAATCCTGCTCCAGGTATTGGTTTTATGGCGGGAATCCGCTTTAACACGCGTTCAGTCCTTTTTTGATATCTTTAACGGAAGTATTTGTCATATGTTGACATTTTTTCAGACTTATAACCGAACTACCTAAGATGGCTTCCATACTGATCATAGATGACGAAAAATCAATTCGTAATGTGTTGAAGGACATACTTCAGCATGAAGGATACCAGGTGGAGGAAGCTCCTGATGGGGAACAGGGAATCAAACAGTTTCAGTCTAAAACCTTTGACTTGGTATTGTGTGACATCAAAATGCCTAAAATGGATGGTATGGAGGTGTTGCAACAAATGATGGCTGTCAACCCGGAAATACCTGTGATCATGATCAGTGGACACGGAAGCATAGAAAATGCAGTGGAGGCAGTTAAAAAGGGTGCATATGATTTTATTTCGAAACCACCCGACCTAAACCGATTATTGATTACCCTGCGCAACGCCCTGGATAAAAATACTTTGGTTAAGGAAACGCGCATTCTAAAAAAGAAAGTTAGTGGTGTTCAGGAAATGATTGGTGAAAGCGAAGCGATCAATAAAATCAAGACCACCATTGATAAAGTTGCTCCTACCGATGCCCGTATCTTGATAACGGGTGAAAATGGAACCGGTAAAGAATTAGTAGCAAGATGGCTTCATGAAAAAAGTAATCGTTCCCAACACCCATTGATAGAGGTCAATTGTGCTGCTATTCCTTCAGAACTCATCGAGAGCGAATTATTCGGACATGAAAAAGGATCATTCACCTCGGCCATCAAACAACGCATTGGCAAATTTGAGCAGGCACATGGGGGAACACTTTTTCTCGACGAGATAGGTGACATGAATGCAAGTGCACAGGCCAAAGTATTGCGTGCATTGCAGGAAGGGAAAATAAGCAGGGTAGGGGGTGAAAAAGAAATAGAAGTTGATGTGCGTGTGATTGCGGCTACCAATAAGAATCTCTTGCAAGAGGTAGAAGATAAAAATTTCAGACTCGATCTATATCATCGCTTAAGTGTGATATTGATTCAGGTGCCCTCTTTGAGGGAGCGAACAGCAGATATACCTTTATTGGTCAGCCATTTCTTACACGAAATTGCTCAGGCATATCGTCAACCGGTGAAGCAAATCGATACCGAAGCATTGGATGCTCTCACCAATCATTATTGGAGCGGAAATATTCGAGAATTAAGAAATGTGGTAGAGCGATTGGTCATTTTATCTGATAAAAAAATATCTCTTTCAGATGTGCATAGCTTTGTCCTGCTATCATAATGCTTACATTTATACAACCATTATTTATATCAATTTATCACAATGGGTTATTTATTAC
>VERM01000442.1 GCA_018882645.1 Ferruginibacter sp. | reverse complement strand
GGTGTAGGTAGTGGAATTGTAATCGACGGTAATATTGTGGTCGGTCATGATGGATTTGCAGGAGAACTGGGACATACAATTATCCGCCCTGGAGGAAGAATTCATAAAGGAACTGGTTTGAAAGGAACACTGGAATCCTATGCCTCTGCAACAGGCGTCAGAGAAACCGCGATTGAACTGCTTACGGGCTATCCTGAAAGAGACAGCCTGCTTAGAAACTACCGCATCAATGATATTACCAGCGAAACTGTTTATCAGTGTGCTATGCAGGGAGATGTGATTGCCAATGAAATTTTTGAATTCACCGGTCAGATTCTTGGAGAATCCATTGCAAACTTTGTGATGTTTTCTTCTCCGGAAGCAATTGTGTTGTTTGGCGGCTTGACCAAGGCCGGAAATTTACTGATGAATCCGACCAGGCAACATATGGAAGCAAATCTGCTGCCTATTTTTAGAAATAAAGTGAAACTTATATTCAGCGATTTGAAAGAGTCAGACGCTGCTATTCTAGGTGCAAGCGCCTTAGTTTAATTGAAGCATCCAAAACGATGTTAGCACTCATATGATCAGCTATTGAAACAAATCGAGAAACTCTATTCTTCTTCTGCTCGCCACATCCAGCTCTGTCCCATCCACCAAAGTGATGACGCCACCTCTTCCTTTTGTATATTTGGATATTTTACTTAAGTTGATTAAATGAGAATTGTGTATGCGGAAGAATTTTTTCTTGGGCAGCATGAACTGGTATTCCTTTATATTTTTTGAAGCAATGATTTTATCTCTTTTACTCGTATAAATATAGGTGTACGTCCCATTGGCCTCACATCGTATGATATCATCAATCTCAACAAATACATAACCATCCGAAGTCGGAATGGCAATCTTTGAATTGACAAAAGCTTTATTGCCGATATTGGCTACCAGCATTTCATACTCTTGTTTTATTTTTTTTTGTAAAATAGACCGAGCGGCTCTGTTGATAGCAATTTTAAATTGATCCGAGTCGATTGGTCTCAATAAATAATGTACAGCACCATATTTAAAAGCGGTCAAAGTATCTTCTTCAGAATTCGAAAAAAAGATAATTTCAAAATTAAAAGGACTTAAACTGTCAAGAACTTGAAAAACCTTTTTATCTGAAAATTGAATACCCGAAATAATCAGATCTGGTAATGTTTCATCAATAGTTTTTTGAGCATTATTAATATTGGTGATTTTAGCTTTAATATCAACTTCTGGAAAATTTTTTTGCAGAAATTCAACGAGGGTCTTTATAAAATCATGACTCTCATCTATAATGATGGCCTTAAACATGAATGTAGGGTTAGGGTTAAAAACGGATACTACAATTTAAATTATTTAAATCATATGCATCCTTTATGTATCGATAATATTGAATTTTGATATAAAAAGTTTTTTGGATCAGAGGCGACCAACAACAATTATTGTAAGAAAAAATGCGTAAAGTAACCAACGTGTAGATTGGATATATA
>VERM01000441.1 GCA_018882645.1 Ferruginibacter sp. | reverse complement strand
ATACAACAGTGACACTATCAATGGCATAGGCAATTGAATCAACGGGAATCAGCTCGGGCGAAACACGGTCTTTCCACTCACCTTGGTGGAAAACATTCCTATAATATTGAATAGAATCTTTTGAATAGAATTTTTCATCCAACAAAGAAGTAGTTGGATGTTGCGTGCTATCCATATTCAACCGGCTATATAAAAGGTTTTTCACCCTTCGATATTCTTCGTTCACTACTTTTTGGATTTTCCTAACCTCGAAACCTTGTTCGACCAATTGATTGCGATAAAGTGATCTGAAAAAATGCATCCAAGAACCCTGATAGGCCATTTGCCTGTTGAAAGAACATTTCCCAATTTGAGTAGGTCGATTATTTTCCATCTCGCTGAATAGAGGATATCCTTTGCAGGCAATCAGTCCCCTGTTTAATTGATATTCGAAATGTTCCAATGAAAAGTTGATCCAATAACCAAATGCTTTATTTTCAATCAACAGTGGTTCATGAGCTACGGCAATTAAGGTCTGTGTAACTTTATTATAAATAAATTTTACCTGTTCCGGATTTTTTAAACGAGTATCTCTGGAAAACTTCGAAGAACCGATCAATTGTTTTAAAAAAAGTTCACCCCATTGTGCCCACCCATATTTTTCATAGGTTGAATCTATGAATTCGGGTGATTCCTGCTCCAACGGTGTAAGTGTGATGGATAAAAAAGCAGGGAGCGCGGATGATATGAGTTCTATGCGCCGGGTTTTATACCCACTACAACTTATGATCAATTCATACCTGCCTGATGGGAATGTGTGAAATTGAAAAGTCCCATCGGATTGACTGGTCGTATTGACCTTGGTGTAACTCAGGAATAAAGTTGCAGATGCAATGGGTTGATGGGTTTTCTCATCCACTACTTTTCCCTCCAGCGACAAGGCATTGACATGTTCGAAGACAAACAAAAAAAGAAGGGTGATGACTATTCTCATGTATCGATATGAAAAAGAATGACACTAAAATAATGAAAGCATTTTAGAAATACTTATTTCGAAAAAAATGCAAGAGCTTTTTTACAACTCGTTCATATTCAATTTTTTATAAAGATATTAACAACCACGTGGCTTTCCACGCATGAGCTATATATATAATTTAATTTTATTTTACTTATATTCAATTTTGAATATAATTTTTTCATTTACTATTCAGTCCTATGGCCCTCTTTTTAAACCGTCAGCGAATATTTTTTTTCTGTATTTTTCTATTGCTTCCATGGCTCCTCAAAGCCAATGATATTAAGGTGGAAAATGTAATCTTAACGGGCAGGGATCGAGTAGCGGATTATATACAGGTGCAATTTAACTTAAGCTGGCAGAACTCTTTCAGATTAGCCTCAGGGGCTTCGAACCGGGATGCTGCCTGGGTTTTTGTCAAATACAAAATCGGCACGAATGGTACCTGGAAACATGCAACACTGAGTACATCAGGACATGTTATTCCAACAGATGGTGCCGCAG
>VERM01000091.1 GCA_018882645.1 Ferruginibacter sp. | reverse complement strand
TCGCATCGCACTTGATTTTTTATCTCAGCAACAGCAGTACGTGAAGAAATCTGTGATTCTAAGTGATTTTTTTCAGTCGGGAATGCCGGCAGAGCTGGTGTATCAGAAAATTGTCTCTTTGCTTACTCAAAAGAAAATTAACCGGCTTATCGGAATTGGCAATGAAATGATGAAACATAAGCACCTTTTCACGCCAATCGAAGATGTCATGTTTTTTGCATCAACGGATGATTTCATAAATCAATTCAACATTCTATCTTTTCGGGAAGAGTCCATTCTTCTAAAAGGAGCTAGACTTTTTCAATTTGAGAAAATAAGCAGCCTGTTGGAGCAAAAGATTCACGAAACGATTTTGGAAATCAATCTCAATGCATTGAGAAGTAATCTCAAGAAATACCAATATGCTTTGGGTCAGCATATTAAGATTATGGCAATGGTAAAGGCTTTCAGTTATGGTAGCGGCAGCTTTGAAATAGCCAATATGCTTCAGCATGAAGGTGTCGAATATCTTGCGGTTGCATATACGGATGAAGGAGTTGAACTTCGGAAAGCAGGTATTCGTTTGCCCATTATGGTGATGAACCCAACCATCAGTTCTTTTCATAATCTCTGTAAACATCAACTTGAACCTGAATTGTATTCCTTTGATGTAATGGATTCATTTCTTCATTTTTTACAGCAGAAAAACATAAAGGATTATCCGGTTCATCTTAAACTGGATACGGGAATGCACCGTTTGGGTTTTTTATCAGCCGATATCGAACAGCTTTGTGTATTGCTGAATAATCAAAAATTCATTCAAATCAAATCTGTCTTTTCTCATTTGGTTGCCAGCGAGGACCCATCTCAGGATGATTTTACCTTACATCAGGCCGACTTATTCATGAAGATGTCTGAAAGTATTGAGAAAGCGGTAGGATATCCATTCTTAAAACATCTTTCGAATACAGCTGCCATCAGAAGGCATCCCGGTTTACAACTGGACATGGTCAGGCTGGGTATTGGGCTTTATGGAGTGGATGGAATAAATGATCTCTCTAATGTTACTACTTTGAAGACAACTATTGCACAGATTAAGAAAATCAAAAAAGGAGAAACTGTAGGTTATGGAAGAAAAGGCAAAGTGAATCGCGATTCAGTGATCGCAACCGTAAGAATAGGTTATGCAGACGGCTACCCGAGAATATTAGGTAACGGAACAGGCAAAATGTTGATTCATGATCAGGCGGTTCCCGTCATTGGCAATGTCTGTATGGATATGACCATGCTGGATATCACAGATATTGAAGCCATTGTGGGTGATGAAGTGATTGTTTTCGGTAAAAATTTATCTGTAAAAACCATAGCGGAGTGGGCAAATACGATACCATATGAAATTCTAACGGGTATATCTCAGCGAGTGAAGCGGATTTATTATGAAGAATAGTAACCTGTCTTTTTTCAATCAACCTATATTTGCATCCGGTATGTAGCAAGTTTAGATAGTCGCATCAAGAATGATCTGAAAAATATTCAAATGAAAAAAATACACGTAGTTGCAATCGTTTTGTTTGTGGTCTTGTTTGATCAGTTGTTGAAGTTTTACGTCAAACTCAATTTTGAATTGAATACTTCTCATAAAGTTTTCGGTGAATGGTTTCAACTTTATTTCGTTGAAAACCCCGGTATGGCTTATGGCTGGAAATTTGGCGGCAATTGGGGTAAGATTGCGCTGACCGTTTTTCGTATGGGAGCTGTTGTATTTGGTGTTTTTTATTTGGGCCGGATTGTTCGGCAAAAATACCATAAGGGTTTTATCATTTGTGCGTCGCTTGTTTTTGCCGGTGCCCTGGGTAACTTGATTGATTCCTGTTTTTACGGATTGATTTTTGATAAAGGCATGTTGTATAATGCTGGGATTAATGATTATTCAAATTACATGGGGTTGGCTAATGTTTCCAGTCATGGCTATGCTTCTTTTTTACATGGTAATGTTGTGGATATGTTACATTTTCCCATTCTTAAGGGCACCTTCCCATCATGGTTTCCGGTATGGGGGGGAGAGGATTTCGAATTTTTCAGACCTGTGTTCAATATTGCGGATGCAGCCATCAGTTCAGGAGTAATAGCCATTTTGATTTTCCAGAAAAAGTTTTTCCCAAAAAATGACGCAGACAAAACGTCTGAGCTAACTGAAACAATTTAACGATTAATCAACTTTTCTGTTTTTCAGATGGGTTACATTTGTATTTTATTTTTTTTATTCCAGACCTCATTCAAATTCAATTGAAGTGAATCAAAGTTTTAGACAACTGGTTTCTTTTTTTTCAATTTTACTTTTCGTCGGGATATTTTTTATCTCATGTCAGAAAGAATTAGCTCATGGAGACAACGCAATTGGTATTTTAAAAGTTGAACCGAATACTTTTATCTGCGAGCAATCAGAAGTCATTGGTAAATTTAAATCTGATTCAACATTGGGAAAAGACAATGCATTGTATGTTCTGATTGATGTGAGGTCTGCCGGAAGATACCGAATCACTACAGATACTATAAATGGTTATTATTTCAATTCTATTGGTGAGTTCGGAAATACCGGACTCAATCTAGTACGATTAAATGGATACGGAAAGCCCGGTCAGCCCGGCATCAATACATTTAAGGTTTCTTTTGAAGGCACTTATTGTTACGTTGATGTGTTGGTTCAAGGAAATAATCCATCTGCTGATGCATCCTATACTTTCGGTGGAAATCAATCCACTTGTACCGGTGCAATGTTGAATGGAACCAATCAACAAGGGCTGGCTTTCGGAATAGAGAATATAGTCAAACTCAATGTAACCGTAATTACTCCCGGGGCTTATAATATATCTACTCAGCCGGCAGTGAATGGTGTTGTATATAAAGCAACTGGTTTTTTTACAGGAAATGAAACTACGGTAACTCTTACCGGAAGTGGTACGCCAATTGCATCGGGTAATTTTAATTTTACGGTGACGGGTAATGGAACCAGCTGTACTTTTCCTGTCGTTTTTGAACCTCCTCCCGGTCCGGCTGTATTTACATTGGGCGGGGCTCCCGGGGAATGCACCAACTCCAGAACGGGAGGTATTTATACCAAGGGCATACCTGTCAACGCAACTCATACCGATACCATTAATGTGAAAGTGACCACCACGGGAAGTTATTCTATAACTACTGATACAAAAAATGGCATAAGTTTTACGTCTTCCGGTGTTTTTACTAACATCGGTGTTCAGGATGTCGTTTTATATGCACAGGGAACCCCCATTGAAAACGGAAACTTTACATATACTGTCACTGCATCCGGAAGCAGTTGTACTTTCGATGTGAGTACAGATTATATCATTTGTAAAATAGATGGTGCAGTTTCTACTTTCAATTCAAATGCATCATGGGGAGTTGGCAACCTTACCGGGCTGAGTATTGACGGAAAGAATAACATAAACAATAATTTTCCTTCAATTGGTTTGAGGATATTTAAAAACAACAATAACTATACGCCCGCAACGTACACTACCATTCCGGTTATGAATCAAACTACGGTCAGCTGTGATTATAATGATCCGGCAGGTATGAATTATTACGCCGCAACCGGTCTGCCACTGCCTTTTACCATCATCATTACTAAAATATCAGACAAGCGGGTTGAGGGTACCTTTTTTGGTACTGTTAAAGACAATAACGGGAATGGCGCCAATTCAAAAGAAGTTACGGAAGGAGCGTTCAGCGTACCAAGGTTATAACCGGATGGCTCCTGTTTTTTCTGGAAAAATTAAATTTCTCCTACCATCTCTACAGGCACTACCCATTGGTCAAACTCATCAGGTGTTACATATCCCAGCTTAACAGCCATTTCTTTAAGTGTCGTTCCTTCTTTATGTGCTTTTTGCGCAATTTCAGCCGCTTTATAATAGCCGATTTTTGTGTTCAGTGAAGTAACCAGCATCAAAGAATTGTCAACATGTTTTTTGATATTTTCTTCAATGGGCAAAATGCCGGTCGCGCATTTATCGTTGAATGATATACAGCCGTCACCAATCAGTCTTGCGCTGTGAAGAAAGTTATATATCATCACAGGTTTGAACACGTTCAATTCAAAATGTCCGTTGCTTCCTCCGATGCTGATGGCCACATCATTTCCCATAACCTGTGCAGCAATCATAGTCAGTGCCTCGCATTGTGTGGGGTTTACCTTTCCCGGCATGATAGAAGATCCCGGCTCGTTGTCCGGAATAAACAATTCGCCGATACCGCTCCTGGGTCCGGATGACAACATTCGTATATCATTGGCGATTTTCATTAGACTTACGGCAACCGTTTTCAAGGCGCCGTGTGCTTCTACAATGGCATCATGAGCAGCCAGTGCTTCAAATTTATTCTCTGCTGTTACAAAAGGAAGTCCGGTCAGCGAAGCGATATGTGCAGCCACATTTTCAGCATATCCCTTTGGTGTATTGATGCCCGTACCTACAGCAGTTCCGCCCAGTGCCAGCTCACTCAAATGCGCAAGTGTATTTTTTATTGCTTTCAACCCGTGATTCAATTGTGATACATATCCGCTGAATTCCTGACCAACAGTAAGTGGTGTGGCATCCATGAAATGAGTCCGGCCTATCTTAACCACATGCATGAAAGCTTTGCTCTTTTCCTGAAGTGTATCCCGAAGCTTCTCAATGCCCGGAATAGTCGTCTCTATCAGAATCTTATACGCGGCAATGTGCATTGCAGTAGGGAAGGTGTCATTGCTCGACTGAGATTTATTGACGTCGTCATTGGGATGAAGAAATTTTTCTTTATCGTTCAAGCTGCCACCGTTGATGACATGTCCGCGATAAGCAATCACTTCATTGACATTCATATTGCTTTGTGTTCCACTTCCGGTTTGCCATACGACCAGCGGAAAATAGTCATCAAGTTTTCCTTCCAGGATTTCATCACATACTTTTCCTATCAGATCGGATTTTTCTTTTGGTAAAACTCCCGCTTCAAAATTGGTGATGGCGGCAGCTTTTTTAAGATATGCAAAAGCCTTGATGATTTCTTTTGGCATTTTGTTGATATCCTGAGCAATTTTGAAATTATCGATGCTGCGTTGTGTTTGAGCTC
Source organism: Ferruginibacter sp. (assembly GCA_018882645.1). Lineage (GTDB taxonomy): Bacteria > Bacteroidota > Bacteroidia > Chitinophagales > Chitinophagaceae > Ferruginibacter. The sequence goes on along the minus strand of VERM01000091.1, from coordinate 1,283 downwards.
CATAATATGCATGAAGCGGAACGCTGACTTCGCCCATTGTATCTTTCTCAATTCTGTATTCCATGTTATTTATTTTTTGTATTTTCTTTACTGGTAAGTAATAGTTAGTCTCATTAGTTCCCTTTAAAAATGGCTTTTCTTTTTTCAACAAATGCAGCCGTACCCTCTTTCATGTCTTCCGTTTCAAAACATTCCCCAAAGCACTCTATTTCTTTTTCATATCCTGATTTCCCATTGGTATATGCGCTGTCGCTGACAATGGCGACATTGATACATTCAATGATTTTCCCAACAGCAACGGGTGCTTTGGTTTGAATGACGGTTAAAATTTCCTTTGTCTTGTCCAGTAAGCTCTCCGCCGTAGTCACATAGTTCACCAATCCAAGTCTAAGGGCTTCGTTGGCGTCTATCAACTGGGCAGACATCTGCAATTCCATACTTTTCCCTTTTCCGATGAGCTGTGTCAATCGCTGTGTACCTCCGTAGCCGGGAACAAGTCCCAGATTCACCTCCGGCTGACCGAATTTAGCATGCTCACTGCAAAGTCTGAAATGACAGGCCATGGCCAGCTCACATCCTCCGCCCAGTGCAAATCCATTGACGGCAGCTACAACGGGCTTTTTAGAATTTTCAATTTTAAAAAAAACATCCTGTCCTCTTTTGGATAGATGCATGGCTTCTTCCTTGTTAAATGAAGAGAATTCAGTAATGTCGGCCCCTGCAACAAATGCCTTCGTGCCACTTCCGGTAATGATTACTGTTTTTATGTCAGCATTGTTTTTTACCTCATCCATCACCGCATCAAGATCATTAAAGACATCTTTGTTGAGCGCATTCAGTTTATCTGGTCGATTGATGGTAATGGTGAAAATTCCATTTTCAAGGCTGGTAAGAATTGTGTTGTACATAATTAAATTTAACGTTAAAAATTTCTGTTTTCTTTTGTCCAGTTTCTGATGTATTCTGCAATATCAGTAGTGGTAGTGCCGGGGGCAAATAATTTACCAACGCCCATTTCATGCAGTGCTTGCATATCATCTTCAGGTATGATGCCTCCACCGGTGAGTAAAACATCATTCATGTTTTTTTCTTTCATCAGCGTGATGATTTTTGGGAAAACGGTCATGTGCGCACCGCTTAAAATACTTACGCCTATTGCATCTACGTCTTCCTGTAATGCAGCATTGACAACCATTTCCGGTGTTTGTCGCAAACCGGTGTAAATAACTTCCATGCCGGCATCACGTAAAAAAGAAGCAATTACTTTGGCTCCTCTATCATGT
>VERM01000440.1 GCA_018882645.1 Ferruginibacter sp. | reverse complement strand
CGTGTATACTATCCGTTTGCAAATGCAATTCTTTTCTCAAAGCGGCAGAATCTCTCTTTATAGTATCATTTTTAACGGACTGCCCAAAACCAGGTTCAGATAAAATGAGATAAAGCAATAAAAAAAATAAATACTTCAAGTGAACAGATTGAATGGTTGCAAATTTAGTCAGTAAAACATTCTTTAAAAATAATTGATGTACCCAAAATGCAATTTTGTGGCTTGACGTAAATCAAATTTAGAGTTGTCTTGCCTGCCTATCGCAAAACTCACATTGAGCATGCCGGATTTTGTCTCATATAACAAAGCTGTGCCCAATCCTGCGAATGTATTGTTGAGGTTAACCCGCTGATACCTTTTATTAACCATCCCTGCATCTACAAAAAAACCCAGATATGCATTTATTCCCAGCAACATTCTGTATTCCGCCGACAATACACCAAAATTAGTGGCATATATGCCTTCTTCGTCGAAACCTCTAAGCAGGGAATATCCACCGATCTGAAAGAGTTCGTTTCTAAAAATCACGGGGCTGCCATAAAAACCACCATTGAAGGATGCCTTGATGACAGAAGCTTTTCCCAGAGGAAAATAATGAGCAGCATTCAGACGCAATCTGATCTGATAGTTTTTTGAATTTATCGAGTCATATAATTTTGAAAAATTAAATGCCGGATCTTTGATACTGACGATGTCGTTGTTTTTTTTTACGTTTTTAATTCCGACTGAAATATTCAGTGCGATATCGGTTCCTCTAATGGGATTAAAACGGTAATTGGTGTTGTTGAATGCATAGTCGATACCCATATTCACTGCAGAGACATCTATATTGAGCGGCAAGGATTTAGTCAATTTCACCTGATTGGTATCGATGGCACCTTGAAGCAAACCTGTATTTTGCCACTGGATAAAAACTTTTCCGGACTGCGTTCCTGTACCGAGATACTGCAACCCAAGCTTCGCATTGATCTGAAGAAAATTAGAATCTTTTTTAAACAAATCAAACAAGCCATCCACGCCTAAAGGAGAATTGAATACATACGGCTTATTGAAGCCGATATTCAGCCTGGGTGACTGCGGTTGCAATTGCTGCCACTTGAAAAACAATCTCTCCCCGCCACCCAGCAGATTTTTCAGATCCAGATTTACATCTCCTGTAATCTGGAGTTTACCTGTGCCGGAGGAAGCAGGAAGGAAGCCAACAATAAAATTAAACTGACTATTTTTTTTGGGTTGTAGATACAGATTGAGAATACCTCCGGTGCCCAGCATCGTCACATCTGAGGGTTGTTTGCTGCTCAAAAACGGCAACTCAAGAATTCGCTTATCCACCTCTGTTAGTCTTCGTCTGTTGTAAAGGCTGTTTGGCGGAATATTGAGATATTGATGCAAAAAAGATTTATTGATATTTACATTCCCGAAAATCCTGATACTGTCTATATGATACAGGGTTCCTCTGTCTATTTTTAAATCAGCTTTCATCCGGTTGTCATGGATGCTTATAC
>VERM01000090.1 GCA_018882645.1 Ferruginibacter sp. | reverse complement strand
GCCAACTGATCCGCGCACATTTCCATTGATATCCATAACCGGCGATCCGCTAATGACTACGTTGAACAATTGTTTATTTTTTTTCACCATCTCTATTTCATAAATAGACTCTTTTTTTTGGCGTCTTTCTTTGTTTACCTGAAATGCAATGTTGCTTGAAGATTCTTTCGAAAGAAATAATTTGTAGGCAGATTTTCCCTTTATTTCGTTGAATTTATATCCGGTCATTTTTTCAAAAGACTGATTCACCCATTGAATTTTATCATTCAAATCGACTTCCATCACGCCCAATTGCATTTTCTCAAAAATACTTTTGTACTTCTGTTCACTTTCGATGAGAGCCAACTCGGCCTGCTTAAATGAAGAAATATCACGGTTGTGCATCAGAATTTTAACGGATTTGTCTTGAGGATTTTTCACGAGTGACAACATGGACTCGACCCATAATTTTTTTCCACTTTTGGAGATTAAGGTGTACTCAAATTTTTTGATCTTACTTTTCGCATTCTGTACCCAATCTGATTTCGACCTGAGATTAGAATGGCAGGTTTTACAGATATAATCGGATACAGGTGAATTAATAAGACTCATTTCATCATACTCCAAAAGACGGATAGCAGAAGGCGATACATACTCAATGACACCCGCCTGATCTACCAAAATAATGATATCAGGAGAGTTTTTGGTAAGGAGTTCGAGTTTTTCTTTTTCAACTATCAAATTTTGCTGGGCTGATTTTTCTTGTGTCAAATCAAAGTAAGCTCCAATATACCCAGCATAGCGACCATCTGCAAAAAATCTTGGGACAGCTTTTTCCAAAACATTTCGGTAAATTCCATTCGAGTCCTTAACACGATATTCAGCAATCAGAGGTTTTTTACGTGATATATTTTCCCTCCACTCTTTAACCGCAATGTCTTTGTCTTCAGGATGAACGAAACGGACATAATCTTGCGGACCTTTCACATCTTCTAGTCCAAAACCCATGAGCTTTTTGAAAGCCTTGTTGCTATACGTCACAATATTGTTTTCATTAGAAACCCATACCATTACAGGAATAGCCTCCACTAAATTTCTGAATCGCTCCTCACTTTCCTGCATTTGGATGGCATGCAGGCGTTCACTTGTGATATCTGTAATTCTTCCGCTGACTACAATTTCATTTTTCTCTTTATCGATATATTTCGATACCGATTCGGATAGCCAAAATTCCTGTCCGGTTATACGATTTAATATATTGTATTGTATAGACGCTTTGTCTCCCGGCTTCAACTTTGAAAAAACAGAATTATACGCTTTTAAAGAATCTGCTTTTATGTATTTTTTTCTTTCGGAAAGAATATCATTGCAATCGCACGAATCGAAACCAAAAAATGTCATCCATTGAGAAGTAATTAGATCTTTTTCTTTGTTTTTCTCATGAATGATATAGTATGCATCCTCTGTAGACTCCAGAAACTCATTCAGTCTTTGAAAGCTTTCCTGTGATTTTTTTCGAAGAGCATTTTTCTCTGTTACATCTGTTCCATAAAAATTAAAATAAAGCTGGCCTTCGATTTTTTTAAAATTAAAAAGGTAATCCCTATTGTTACTTTTTATATCAATGGAGCCAAAGGAACTGATCTCTTTTGTTATAACTGAAAAAAAATCATCTATGCTTAATTTTTTTCCGTTATACTCTACATCTTTTATGATTTTTGAAACAGGATTTCTGTAGATGATTATTCCGTCTACCGAAACACGAAATATAGGATTAGGATTTTCAAGCGGAAACTGTGCCAATTCAGAAAGTTCCTTCGTTCTTTCTGTTATTATATTTTCAAGATCAGAAGTTAATTCTTTTAGTGTATTATTTGCAGCCTGATATTCAAGCTCATTAATATAAAAAGCATGTTCGCTTAATTCTCTGTCACGCTCATAATTAGAATAGGAATCACTGACGGCCTTCAGAAATCTTCCCATCTTTTCATCAGTATACCCGGATTCGCCGAGATACTTTTTTATTTGCCGTTCCAGATATTTGTGATACATAAGGTTAGATCAACTCAGCAAAAGTTGTAACAGTCATGGTTTGATTGTGCAATTTTGTAATATTCTCATCTTTATTGGGAGCAATTTCACCATAAGAAAAGAAACCTGCTATAGTGGTTTCAGGCGACATACATTCAGCTACAGCCTCAATTTCCTCCTCAATCCTGTCGCCCAATACAATTTTTCTTCCGACACAACTTACCAGTATAGCAAGATTAACAGGCGTGTTATTCATAAGTGAAACAGCCTGGGCTCCTGCATCCGAGGCGGCATTAATTAAACGATCAAAATTGGCACGCATAAATCTGACTTCAGCACCTTCAGTAATATTTCCTGCAAAAATCATCCGCTTATTTTTTTCATCAATAGACAAAATAGTTCTCACAATAAAAGTTTTATCCTCTTTTTTTCTTACAGAAATAGGAAACAATAAAGCAGACGAAGGCAATTCATCAGCATATTTTCCTAAATATTTTTTATATAGATCAAGAGCATTGTCTCCGTCTATTTCATACAAAATGTTTTTTTCTGATTTTGTTACCATTCTTTCAGGCCCATAAACATCCCATCCTCCCTGCGTTCCGGTTCCTACGATAATATGGCTGCCATATAATCCCATCAACACCACATTTCCCTCTTTGATATTATTGTCAAGACCTACTACTGTTTTTTTAAATCTATCAGCATCACCAGCAAGACCACCTGATATCAAAACAGAAGGATCAGTTGCTTCCTGAATTCCAGAAATTAAATCGTCGCCGTTGATAAGATTCCCATCTGAAATTACAAGTATGTATTTTAAATCTTTCTGTTCTAAAGAAGCAGCAAGGGATTTTCCCAATTCAAAACTGTTTTTGTGCTCATAAATGTTTTTAGCAACTATGTCAATTTTCGTTTTTTCAAATTGAACAGACACACATACCGCTCCGAACTCCTGAAAATTGTTTTGCTTGATTTCACCTGAAGAAGAGCAAGTAATAATTTTAGATAAAGGAAACTTTTCCTGAATATCTTTAATGAGCTTATCATTATCCAGAAAAATCCTGTCAGCAAAAACCATTACCACTCCGGCAGATAAACGGTCTTTTTCAGAATCAGGCAAGTTTTTCCATTCCCCATTTAAGTAACTAAACTGACTGCTATGCATATAAGCGATATTTGGATTAATTTGGAATAGCCTAATGTTCAAAATTATAAAAGTACTAGCCAGTATATAGTTTTGCTGAAAATCAGCTATATATTTAGGTTAATGCACTTAATGAAAATAAGTATTTGTACGTAGAGAGATAAGGGAGTTGAAGCTGGAATTAGGGCATTGATGAGAATAATATAAGTACCATACATTGATAAACTCCTAAAAAACGAAAGTAATGATGATTAACTTACTGTTGTTTTTCCAGATTAAACATCTTAATGAAATGATTCGCAATCAAATGAGCCTTGGAGACGGTGGTGATAGAGGGGAATTCAGTAAAATCAATTCCATCAAATGTAGAAAACAGTTTTCCGATATCTGCAATCAGATAAATTTCGTTTGTCATTTTTGAATCAAGCTGCAGCATGATTTTGCGTATGCTGTTGTTCGGCTCTCTATAACCTCCGATATGATATTCAATTGTATTGTCAGCATGATTTGAAAAAGACGATTTTCCTTCCAGCTTAAAAAAAATATAACCACTGTTCCATGTCCAGAACATTCCATTCAATGGATCTAAACTTCCGGACTGTGCACCTGAACAATTGTGTAAACTGTCTACACCCAATATGAATTCAATAGATTGATAATGACCGGTTGGAATATTTTTAAGCATTATTTTTTGAGATTCTATCAAAGATTCATCAATAAGGAAGCTGGTATCTGCAATGAAAATTTTGCCATCGATATCAGTCAATGTAATATTGCTGACATAATATTTGATTTTAGTCAAAATGAAATCCTGATTTTTTGAATTTTTATACTCCTTTTTACTCAGTAATACCGGCAAATTATTTATTGTGTTGTTGAAAAAAAGCTTTACGTCCTGCGCTTTGATTGAAACCGACACCATAAATACTACTAAAAAAAGAATGATTCTTCTATAAACAAAAGGATTCATACATAAGAATAAAAAAATAAAGAAATAACGATACAAAAACTACCTGATGAGTATGGCATTGCCTTTGAGTACTTTTGTTTCACCGAATCGATCGGTGCCCTCAAGAACCCACACATAGTTACCAGCATTTTGTCTAACGCCTTTGTAAGTACCATCCCATCCCTTTCCTATTTGTGTGGTCTCAAATAAAAGATTACCATAGCGATTGTAAATGCGGAAATACCTTATTTTATCAATACCCACAGCTGTCGGCCTAAACACATCATTTAGTCCATCTCCATTAGGTGTAAATGCATTAGGCATGTAGAATGTAGGGCCTTTCAAGACTTTAATATTAACGCTATCCAAATCATAACAACCTAATTCATTATAAATCTTCAAAACAAACTGAGTATTTTCAGTTAATGTAGCAGCAGGGTTTGAAATTCTCGCATTATTTAACAAGGGTTCGCCCGGAGACCATTGGAATTCACCTCCACTTGACTTACTTCCATCAAGTAAATATTGCATACCGTACTCTGCTACCGCATCTTCACCGGCATTGGCAATCAGCTGCTGCAATACATTAACAATAACCGATGCGGTATCTGTACATCCGCTGGCGTTTGTTGCAACAAGATTGTAAGAGCCCGGCACTTTGACAACCTCTGGATTCAAAACCGGTCCACCATTGGTATACCAATAAGTGGTAAGGCCATCTGTTTCGTACAAATTAAGGAGATTGGTGCTGTCGCCATAACACAATTTAACAGAGATGTCTCTTCCAAGTGTTGGATTTCGGTTAATGTTGACCGTTATAAGCGATCTTGGTCCCTCACAATTTCCGTCAGTTTGACTCACATAGTAGTTTAGAGTTCCTGCATTGGAAGTTGGCGGTATAGGTGTAACTGACGAACTTGATCCTCCCAAAGGAACTGTATACCATTTTAATGGATTTTCCGCTGAAACCAATAACGGATCAGCTTTCTGATTGACACAGTATTTTACAGGAGTAATTACATCAGGAGCTGGGGGACTGGGCACAACATTTACTTCAGTTGATTTGTTCAATGGAACAATGCATACTCCTTTCTTTATGCTAATCAGATTGATTGTTTGTTTTACCGTAACATTTGTCAAAGTAATTTTAGTGTTGCCGTTATTGAGTATAGTAATCGAATTGGCACCACCATTTATATTGTAAGTGATTTCAGAATTAGCATCCCCACTTAAGATAAATTCAACATTTCCACCCGAACAAACCTTAGGGTCAACAAATGTTCCGGCATTGGGCTCAGTATTTACTTCGATAGTTGCCACGCTGAAATCATTCTCACATGGCACTTTACCTGCAACTACATAATTGAATGTGCTGTTGGTAACACCAATTTCCGGCACAAATAGACCGGTAGCAGGATTGAATTTACCCCCTGAGCCTGATGTTCTTTCCCAGATACCTCCGGGATCTTCTCCCGTAATAATATCAAATAAATTAATCGAATTGATATCGGATTCGCAAATGGTGAGTCTTCCATCTTCTCCTGCATTGGGCAAGGGCGTAACAATAAGATTGAGTGTTGCAATGCTATCACAGCCTACATAATTTGTAAGCGTAACTTTATAGGATCCTCCATTTGTATAATTATTGCCATTCCAGCTATAAGGCAACTGGCTGGCACATACCAGAGCATCGGTCATACTAGCGGAGTTAGGTTTAACTTTTAAAGTTAAACTTACAATACTGTCGCAGCCGTCCGTACTCAAAAGATTAGCTGTATGATTTCCAGCTGCAGTAATCAACTGTCCATTCCAGCTATAGGGAAGCTGCTTGCTGCAAATATCAATCGATTCAGTACCTCTTTTAGTGGGAGAGATTGTCAGATTAAGTGTTGCTATGCTATCGCAACCATTGCTTGCAATGAGCGTTTCGGTAAATGTTCCAGCTGTATTGATTGACTGACCATTCCATAAGTATGGTAATTGATATTTACAAATTGCAACATTTGTTGTACTACTAACTGCACTGTTAATCGTCAGATCAAGCGTCACAATACTATCACAACCATTCACAGAACCACCCACAAGCGTATACGTAGCTGTGTTGTTGCTAGTGCTATAAATATTACCATCTATCCAGGTGATCGGTACGCAGGACTCAATCCTGTCCGTACCTGTAGCAGCTGATTTAATCGTCAGATCAAGCGTTACAATGCTATCACAACCATTCACAGAACCACCCACAAGCGTATACGTAGCCGTGTTGTTGCTCACACTGTAGGCGGTCTCTTCTACACATCT
>VERM01000089.1 GCA_018882645.1 Ferruginibacter sp. | reverse complement strand
CTTCTAACGCGAAAGGGCTTTTATCTTCCGTAATTGCTCAATTGAAGGAAAATCCAGATTGTTCTATCACACTGATTGGCTATTCTAAAACTTCAAAGGCATCTCAAGCATTAAGCCAACAAAGACTTAAGGCCATCCAGTCTTACCTGGTAAATAATAAAATAACATCCAACAGAGTCAATACTTTGAATAAAATCAATGGTGGCGATGAAAATACTGTTGATGTAAGAGGAAATTAATAATATTCGTTTATACTTTTTGCTCACAAGACAGCCCTCCTTTCGGGGGCTGTCTTATTTTTATATAACGGTAATTGTTATTAAGTTGTAAAGAATGCATAAATTTCCTAACTTCGCTTTCTTTTTTATGCGAAGAATCAATTTGCTGGTCATATTTTTTTCTTTTCTTTTTTTGGGATCATGCAACCGCTTCAGTAAAGTTTTGAAAAGCAAGGATTATGATTACAAGCTAAAAATGGCTGAAGTTTATTTTGAAGATAAAAAATATTCCAAGGCTCAGCAATTATATGAGGAGTTGTTTCCAGTATTCAAAGGCACGCAAAAATTTGAAGATTTATACTATAAATATGCATATTGTTTTTACAACAATGGCTTGTACAGAGATGCAGAGAATTTATTCAGGGGTTATTTGGAAGTATTTCCAAACAGTGCCAAAGCTGAGGAAGTAGATTACATGAGGGCTTACTGTTTTTACAAGCAGTCTCCCAAGCTGGAGCTTGAACAAGTAAATACATTGAAAGCTATGGCAATGATGCAGACGTTCATTAATACGCATCCCGGGTCTGAATTTGTTGATGATGCGACAGAAATTATTGATAAGTCGAGGGTTAAACTAGAATTAAAAGAATACAGAAGTGCACAGCTGTATTTTAATATAGGGGAATACAGGGCTGCAGCAATTGCATTCAATCAGTTGATTGACAACTATCCTGAATCGGCTTCGGCAGATTCCTACAAACTGATGGTAGTGAAGTCTTATTATCGGTTTGCAAAAATGAGTGTACTGGAAAAACAAGAAGAGAGATTTGAGAAGGTCATTACCGAGTATCAGGATTTTGCTGATCGCTATCCGGAAAGTAAACTGTTAAAAGAGGCGGAAGAGTATTTCGAGTTAAGTCAAAACCAAATAAAAAATATAAAAAATGAGCAAATTACGTCGTCAAATAGGCTCTAACACTACCAGTTCGGTAGAGCCTAAAAAGTTATCGGATCTGAAGTCTAAAACCGGTAATATATATGAGTCTATTGCCGTTATTGCCAAAAGGGCTAATCAGATTAATATATCGATTAAGGAAGAGTTGCATAATAAACTAGAAGAGTTTGCCAGCCATACGGATAGTCTGGAGGAAATTCATGAAAATAAAGAACAGATTGAGATCTCAAGAGCTTATGAGAGAATGCCGAATCCTGCCATACTTGCCACTGGCGAGTTTATGGAGGATAAAGTATATTTCAGAAAAAATGATGAGAATCTCTTCAGTTAATTTCCTTTGGTTTCAATTTTATTGAATCTTTTAGAATAGTTGTTATAATTTTAACCCCCGCATAGCGGGGTTTATTTATGTTGAAAGGGAAAAAAATATTACTAGGCATTTCAGGCAGTATTGCTGCGTATAAATCTGTTTTCATCCTTCGACAACTAATCAAGGCCGGTGCGGAAGTAAAAGTGGTGATGACGCCATCTGCAAAACAATTTGTCACTCCCCTTACACTTTCAACGCTTTCAAAGAATGAAGTGATTTCTGAATTGTCTGAAAATGATTCATGGTCAAATCATGTGATGCTCGGAAGATGGGCTGATATGATGATTGTTGCACCTTTGAGCTGTAACACACTTTCTAAAATGGCTTCTGGTCTTTGTGATAATCTGTTGATGGCTGTTTATCTTTCTGCCACATGTCCAGTCGTTGTGGCACCTGCGATGGATGAGGATATGTGGAATCATTTTACGACTAAAGAGAATATAAAAAAAATAAAGGCGAATGGCAATTTGGTTTTACCTGTTGGTGAAGGAGAGTTGGCAAGTGGATTAACCGGCGCAGGCCGAATGGCCGAGCCGGAATTTATTATTGAATGGGTTGAATCCTATTTCTCCAAAGCAAAATCTTTCACCGGTAAGAATGTGCTTGTTACGGCAGGCCCTACACAAGAGGCGATTGATCCTGTAAGATACATCAGCAATCATTCCTCAGGAAAAATGGGTATTGCCATTGCAGAGGAGTTTTACAGGCGTGGGGCAAATGTCATTTTGGTTTGCGGACCTACCAATGAGTCTTTACCATCACAAATCCAAATTATAAAAGTAACCAGTGCTTTGCAAATGTATGATGCATGCATAAAAGAATTCGGCGAATCAGATATTGCAGTAATGTGTGCTGCCGTATCGGATTATACGGTAACCAATATTTCAGATAAAAAAATAAAAAAGGAAAACGAAAGCATATTTTTAGAACTAGAAAAAACTAAAGATATACTCTTTGCCTTGGGCTCAACAAAAAAGAAACATCAGTTTCTTGTAGGATTTGCACTCGAGACCAATGATGAAAAACAAAATGCTATCAAGAAACTTCATGGCAAAAATGCCGACATAATTGTTCTGAATTCTTTAAATGATGCGGGCGCGGGATTTGGTCATTCAACCAATAAAGTAACGATTTTTGATAAAAAAGGTGGCGAACATTTTTTTGAAATCAAATCAAAATCTTCAGTGGCCTCTGACATACTTAACGTCATACACGATTTATACAATGTATAAACGATTGCTCATAATATGTATTTCACTGTCTCCGCTTTTTCCACAAGCGCAGGAGCTAAGGGCCAAAGTTACGGTATCTGCTACACGGGTAGCGAACAATGTTAACCGAAATACTTTTCAAACTTTGCAAACAGCATTAAATAATTTTCTCAATAATAGAAAATGGACTTCAGATGTGTATGAAACCAACGAACGGATTGAGTGTAATTTTTTTTTAAACCTTGAATCTACTTCCGAGCTTAATGTGTATACCGCTTCACTGATGATTCAGGCTGCAAGGCCGGTATTCAATACCAATTATTTATCACCAATAATAAATTTCAGGGATGAAAATATAACATTTAAATACCAGGAGTTTCAGCAACTCGAATTTAATGAAAACAGGGTTTCTGGTAATGACCCCCTCGTGTCCAACCTACCTGCAGTGTTTGCTTATTATGCCTATATGATTATAGGTTTTGATGGCATGTCTTTTTCATCTCATGGTGGAGATGTTTTTTTTCAAAAAGCACAAAATATTGTCAACAATGCTCCCGATGGAAGAAATATATCCGGTTGGAAACCATTTGACGGGATACGAAACAGATATTGGCTTGCTGAAAATCTGCTCAATTCTAGGTATACACTCATGCAAGATATTTATTACAACTATTATCGAAAAGGGATGGATAAATTGTATGAAGATGAAAATCTTGCAAGAGCTGAGCTTCTAAAAGCGTTGGAACAGCTTGATAAATTCAACACTGAAAATCCGAACACAATGATCAATCAGTTCTTCTTTCAGGGCAAATCAACCGAGTTGATTAAAATTTTTTCCAAAGCGTCGCTTGCAGATAAGTCAAAGGCATCAGATATTCTCTCAAGAGTAGATGTTACGAATGCCGGTAAATACAAAGCCGAATTAAAATGAGAAAACTCTTGATTTTTTTTATAATTAGTGTTTTGTTTTCTTGCACAGGTGGCGAAAAAATACCTTTGGACGTTATTCCTCCTTCTAAAATGGAGATTGTTCTGTGGGATTTTATAAAAGCAGATGTATACAGTAATCAATCGTCTGTAACAAATAAGAACATTAACGATACGGCCTTGAATAAAAAAATGCAGGAAGTTATTTTTAAGCAACATGGTGTAAGTAGGGAGGTTTTTTTTAAGAGTTATGATTATTATCTGGCACACCCTAAAAAAATGACCGTCATACTAGACAGCATTCTTTCAAAGCATAAAAATATTCAATTGGGAAAATTTCAAACAACTATTCCTGATTTTCGCGAGCGTTAATGGGCTAAAAAATAATCATTTATTGTAAATTTATTGAAATGAAAAAAGTGTATAATGACGCTATAGAGGCGGTTAAGGATATTAAAGATGGAAGCATATTGATGCTCGGAGGTTTTGGGCTCTGTGGTATTCCCGAAAACTGTATCTCTGCACTCGTTCAAAACGGTGTTAAAAATCTTACCTGTATATCCAATAATGCCGGCGTTGATGATTTTGGAATAGGGTTGATGCTCAGGCAGAAGCAGGTAAAAAAAATGATCTCCTCTTATGTAGGTGAGAATGCCGAGTTTGAAAGGCAGTTACTTTCCGGTGAATTGGAAGTTGAATTGATACCACAGGGGACCCTTGCCACCAGATGTATGGCCTCTGGATATGGTTTGCCTGCAATTTATACTCCTGCAGGGGTAGGAACTGAGGTGGCTGAAGGAAAGGAATTACGCAGTTTCAATGGGAAAGAATATTTACTGGAGTATGCGTTTGATGCAGACTTTGCCATTGTAAAAGCATGGAAAGGCGATGATATGGGCAACTTGGTTTATAAGGATACTGCCCGGAACTTTAATCCACTGATGGCAATGGCTGGGAAAATTACTATAGCCGAAGTAGAGGAACTGTTGCCTGCAGGAGCTTTGGATCCCAACCAAATCCATACACCAGGTATTTATGTTCATCGGATATTTCAGGGCTCGGGATATGAAAAACGAATTGAGCAAAGAACAGTCATAAAAAAGTAAGCAACTGATAATTGGTATTTAATTGAAAACAACAAATTTCATCAATAAACAAGAATTATAACGATGGCTTTAGATAAATTTCAGATAGCAAAAAGAATTGCTCAGGAGCTAAAGGATGGCTATTACGTAAATCTCGGAATAGGTATTCCGACATTGGTTGCCAATTATATTCCAGGTGGCATGAATGTAGTATTACAGAGTGAAAATGGATTGCTGGGTATGGGGCCTTTTCCATTCGAAGGAGATGAAGATGCGGATTTAATCAATGCAGGAAAGCAAACCATTACTACATTACCGGGTTCTGTCTTTTTTGATAGTGCCATGAGTTTTGGTATGATTCGTTCCGGCAAAGTAGATTTAACGGTATTGGGAGCGATGGAAGTGAGTGATCAGGGAGATATTGCCAATTGGAAAATTCCGGGGAAAATGGTTAAGGGTATGGGCGGAGCGATGGATCTGGTTGCCAGTGCAAAAAATATCATCGTAGCGATGATGCATACCAATCCGAAGGGAGAAAGCAAGTTGCTTCCCTTCTGTACACTACCGTTGACGGGTAAACGATGTGTAAAAAAAATAGTCACTGATCTGGCAGTATTGGATGTTACAGACAGAGGATTTGAGTTGTTGGAAAGGGCTCCCGGTATTTCTGTCGATGAAATCATCGGCAAGACAGCAGGGAAGTTAATCGTAGAAAGAGAAGTTCCGGAAATGAAAATTTGATAATAAAATAATAAGAGGGCTCAAAATCAACTGAACCCTTCTTAGAATCAAATCAATTTATATTTTAGGAGCAGCATTTAAAATCTCATCGCTTACTCCATTGGCATATTTCTCAAAATTTTTCACAAACTGGCTGGCCAATTCCCTGGCTTTGATGTCATAGCTTGATTTATCAGCCCAGGTATTTCTTGGATTGAGTATTTCTGTCGGGACTTCAGGGCAGGAGGAAGGAATCAACATGCCAAATACAGGGTGGGCTTCATAAGTAACATTTTCGAGTTTTCCATCCAGAGCTGCTGTAATCATTGCGCGTGTATATGCGAGTTTTACTCTTTTGCCAATGCCGTAAGGTCCGCCACTCCATCCGGTGTTAATCATCCACACGTTTACGTTATGTTCTTTCATTTTTTTTCCCAACATTTCCGCATACTTTCCGGGATGCAATGGAAGGAATGGGGCTCCGAAACATGCGCTGAATGTGGATTTAGGTTCGGTTACACCTGCTTCAGTACCCGCAACTTTTGCTGTGTATCCGCTGATGAACTGGTACATTGCCTGACCCGGATTCAGTTTGCTGATGGGCGGTAAAATGCCATAGGCATCCGCAGTTAAAAAGAAAATATTTTTAGGTGTTTTACCAATAGAGGGTTCAAGTGCATTGCTGATAAATGTTAACGGGTAGCTTACCCTGGTATTTTCGGTAATGGTTTTACTTGAGTAGTCAATTTTATTGGTGTTGTTGAAGAAAGTAACGTTTTCAACAAGTGCTCCAGGTTTAATAGCGTGGTAAATTTCAGGCTCTTTCTCTTCACTCAAATCTATGGTTTTGGCATAGCAACCTCCTTCAAAGTTAAATACCGTCTCTCCGGTCCATCCGTGTTCATCATCACCAATAAGGTATCTGTTAGGA
>VERM01000439.1 GCA_018882645.1 Ferruginibacter sp. | reverse complement strand
GAATCTATCGGCTCGGGAGCGATGAAGCGAGCCAATCAGGCAATAACTTACGAGGGAGGTATCTATGCGCTGCAAAATCAATCGGGGATGACAATACACCCGGGTGGTAAAACTGCTCTAGGCTTATTGGGTCTTTCTCATTATTTGCAGTTTGCGCCAAAAAGCGTTGTGGTATTTGGTGATGAAACAGAACGGCTTCCTCTTTGGTTTAAAAATTATGATTGGGGTCTAATGGTCAATTACCATAAAACTTCTTTCTTGCCATCAGATCTGGGGTTAATAGATAAAGAGCTCAAATATTTTTCAATAAAAATCTCGAATGCACCCCGTGCGTTAATGGAGTGCTTGTATCTTGTGCCGGATGAACAGGACTTGATGGAATGTTTTCATTTTATGGAAAACCTAAATAACGTAAGACCTTCTCAGGTGCAGACGTTACTTGAAAACTGCCATTCAATAAAAGTAAAAAGATTGTTTCTCTATCTTGCTGAAAAAGTCAATCATGAGTGGTTCTCTCGTATCAATCTAGAAAAGATCGAATTAGGAGCCGGCAAGAGAAGTATTGTGAAAAATGGTATCTATAATTCAAAATACCAAATAACTATCCCAAAAGAATTGGAAAATAATGATCAAAGATGAATATAAAAAGCAGGTGCAACTTTTGTTGAAAGTTCTGCCTGAAGTAGCAAAAGAATCAAATTTGGCTCTTCATGGAGGAACAGCAATTAACCTGTTCATTCGAAACATGCCAAGGCTTTCTGTTGATATTGATTTAACCTACTTGCCGCTGGAAGATTTTGAAACGTCAAGATCAAATATCAATGCTGCTCTACAAAGGATAATGCATAATATAAAGAAAGTCTTGACGGATGTAAAAACAAACCATGAAGTAAATATCTCGAAATTATTTATAAACGCTAAAGGTGTATTGGTAAAGGTGGAAGTAAATCTTACCGGAAGAGGTAGCCTTTACGAGCCTGTAAAGATGGACTTATGTGAAAAAGCACAGGAAGAGTTTGATGTTTTTGTCAGCATGAAGGTTCTGCCTCATGGTCAGATTTTCGGGAGTAAAATATGTGCAGCTTTAGACAGGCAACATCCCAGGGATTTGTTTGATGTACAATATATCTTAAAGACGGGAGGAATAACAAAGGAAATAAAAGAAGGCTTCATATTTTATTTGCTAAGCCATGCCAGACCCGTAAATGAATTGCTATCCCCTAATTGGCAGGACCAGAAACAGGCAATGGAAATGCAGTTTGAAGGGATGACTGATGAAGCATTTAATTACGATGTTTATGAACAAACAAGGGTTGATTTATTACATTCAATCCATAACGGTCTATCTGAATCGGATAAGAAATTTCTTTTGGATTTTAAAAGCTTGAATCCTGACTGGAAAGTATATTCTTTCGAGCATTTTCCGGGTATTGCCTGGAAAATTGAGAATTTGAAAAAACTAAAATCAAATAATCCGGGAAAACATACGGCATTGTTGGAGCTACTTAAACAAACTTTGTAT
>VERM01000438.1 GCA_018882645.1 Ferruginibacter sp. | reverse complement strand
TACGCATCCCAGCCTCGGTTACACCCAATTTGAGAATACCTCTTTTTTGGCTCAGTTTTAAAAATTTCCCTTTCAAGCTTTATAAAAAATTAGTAATTCAAACGCTGAAAAAAGACGGCTATTGCTGTTTATATTTTCATCCCTGGGAATTCACTGATCTAAGTGGTTACAAGATTCCAAAATATACCCGCCGAATTGATGGCAACGAACTTACAGAAAGACTTCAGAAGTTCATTCAGGAGCTACAAACACAAGCGGAATTCAACACTATGTTTCAATTTATTGAAGAAAGGAAATACAAATAAACCGGAGATTTTTTATCATGAATTTTCTAGCACATGCTTTACTATCCTTGAATGATCCGGAAATACTTATAGGCAACATGATCAGCGATCATGTGAAAGGTAAAAAGCAGTATGATTTTAGTCCGGGAATACAAAAAGGAATTCGACTCCATCGTGCCATTGATCAATTTACCGACTTTCATCCCATCACAAAAAAGGCAAGAGCAAAATTACATCCCATTGCCGGTCCATATGCCGGGCCGCTGATTGATGTCATTTATGATCATTTCCTTGCCCTGGATGAAAAAGAAGAACCTACTGCAGGATGGCATGAATTCTCTGCATCAGTATATACTGAACTTCAGTCGCGGAATGATATCTTGCCTCCCGGCTTCATCCGGATACTACTTTATATGTCTGAACACAATTGGTTGGTAAATTACAGACACCTTCAGCTTATTGAGGCTAGCTTCCGAGGATTAGAAAGAAGAGCCAAATATTTTACAGCAGCCGACGAGGCATTTCAATCACTACTAGATAATTATGTCCAATTCGAAGAGTACTATCAGGAGTTTTTTCCTGAATTAAAACAATTTGTATCTAAATATCAGGATAGAATTTCAATGACTGAATAATCATCATTAGTTGCTGATAATCTCTCATCTTTGCAAAAATGAATCTGATGAAAAAAGCAACCACCTGTGTCCACGCCGGTGCTCAGCCCGACCCTTCTACCGGTGCGATAATGACCCCCATTTTCCAAACCTCCACCTATGTTCAGGAAGCCCCGGGAAAAAACAAGGGCTTCGAATATGCCCGAAGCCAAAACCCCACCCGTCAGGCACTGGAGACAGCACTGGCTGCACTGGAATTGGGACAATTCGGACTGGCTTTCTCCAGCGGCGTGGCTGCTACCGATGCTGTTATAAAACTTCTGGTACCCGGCGATGAAGTAATTGCACCCAATGATATGTATGGTGGCACTTATCGTTTGTTTTCAAAAATATTTGCGCCGTTTGGCATACACTTTACCTACGTTGACACATCTGATATTAACAATATAGCCAAAGCAATCACTCCTCAAACCCGACTAATCTGGATTGAAACCCCTACCAATCCACTGATGAGCATCACAGATATTGCAGCTTCAGCTCAATTAGCCAAACAAGCAGGCGCATTACTCTGTGTAGATAACACTTTTGCTTCTCCCTATCTCCAAAATCCACTGACACTGGGTGCAGACA
>VERM01000088.1 GCA_018882645.1 Ferruginibacter sp. | reverse complement strand
GAATTACTGCTTCAGGATTAACCGCCGGACTTAGTTATTGTTTAATGATTGATGGATATGGAGGAGATAATGCCAATTATGTGATTGATGTGGTGAATGGAGTAAATATTTTGTCCATCACGGCAAATCCTTCTGCTATAATTTGTAAAGGAACTGGTTGTACTTTGGTTGCAAATGTTGCCGATTTAAGTCCGGGGTCTGATTATTCCTGGACACCTTTAAATGGATTAAATACCTCAATCGGATCAACTGTTATAGCTTCACCAGAGGTGACAACTACCTATACGGCTTCTGCCAACACGGGATTTTGTCCAGCCTCTACAGAAAATAAAATTACCATTCAGGTAAATTCACCTCAAACACCGCAATTTTCTCCAATACCACCAATTTGTAATGGAGAAAATATCTTGTTACCCGGTGTGTCTGTGAATGGGATTGTAGGTAGCTGGATGCCGAATTTTGATAATAAAACCACAGGAATATATACGTTTATACCTGCTTTGGGCGAGTGCGCTTTGCCAGGAGCAAGTATGAAAATTGAAGTTCTTCCCAAGATAAAGACATCTGAAATTTACCATGATTAATGAATTAAAATATATATTTTATTTTATAAAAAAATATAAATAAGCCTATTATATAGATAAAAATAAAATATCTTTAAAATTCACAATGTATATATGTCATAAAAAAATATGTTTTCAATTTGTCATTTTTATGTTAAATAAATTTCAAAAAACGACTAAATAAAATTAACTTTATGCGGTATATAACGCTTATGTGTTAAGTATTCCGTAATATTTCGTTTCAAATTGAGTACCATAAATAATCAGGCGTTTGAAATTCTGCAACAAACATGCTTCGTTTACTGAAAAGTAGAATGTTATTTTTTTCCCTTGATTTATTTTTTCGAGGTGTACCTCTGATTTTTAAAAAAAATAGGCTTATTTCATTTCAGTCGGTCAGACTCCTGTTTTTTTTACTTTTTTATTTATCAAATCTTGACGGATTTTCCCAGATATCTACTTTTTCTGCATCGGCAGGATATCTTAAAACCTGTGATAGTTGGAACGATGTAACAAGTATTCCAATAACTGTTTCTGGTTTGCCAACAACAGGATTAACAGCTTGCGGAACTGTACTAAGAGAAGTAAGAATTAAGTTAGGAAATAATTCTTGTAGAAGAGACCTTCGTACCTATAGGATTGTTCTGGCCAATCCACAATTGGTTACTGCAAATATTGCAGGGCAAAGTTTAGTAGAGGGCGTAACAACAGTCGGTTATAATGTATGGATGGATGTTAAGTATAGAGATGATGCTTCTCTTGAAAAAATTAATGAATACGGTACTTCTACACAGCAAAATTATTATCCATATTCTATAGGATATTATGCTTTACAAAATGATGGTGATTTTAGTAAATTCAACACGTCTTTCAATCCAAATGGAAATTGGAATCTATATGTGTATGAATCTTCAGGTTCTTTAGGTATTAGCATAGAGAGAGTTGAATTGATTTTTGGGCCGGCGTTTAACGTTGTGAACTACGCGGATCCGTCAAATACATCAAATGACATTTGCTCCGGTGCCTTTTGTATTTCTAATGGGGTTTTCAAAGCTACTAACAATGGATATTCTTCTTCTGACCCTTTATTTCCAGGGATCTCAATTGGATCTTGCAGCTGGAATGGTGGAAATAATAATTCATCATGGTTTTATTTTACGCCAACATCAACCACGGCCAAAATAACGATAAGCGGAATGCTGGCAGTACCAACAGGAAGTTCTGATATGCAGCCTGTAATTTTTAGCTTACCAGGCAGCTGTGGTTCTTCACCCGCTTCAGTACCAACAGGGGGTTGTCCGGATAATGAATCAGTTAATAATACTGCCTATTTGTCAACCAATGGAGGAGGGATATCTACACCAGGAAATGTCTATTCAAACGGTATTTCCGCTAATTGTGAATTTAATTTGAGCGGATTAACAGTTGGTCAGAAGTATTATTTATACCTTGATGGCAATGGAGGTGCTTCAACCAATTTCTATATTGAAGTTGAAAGTGGTGTTAGCACTTCTTGCATTCCTTGTCCTACCATTACCGTATCTGGCTCCACATTTATTTGTGCAGGTTCATCAAACGTTACCTATACACAATCTGGCAGTACAGCCACTTGTCCTGGTTCATGGTCGGTAAGTCCTTCTTCTGCCGGAAGTATTAATTCATCAACAGGTGTATTTACGCCTGCAGCAACTGTTGCCTCGGCAACAAATGCTACAATCACTTACAATGACGGAACATGTACCGGGACTCTTAATGTGACTGTAGATAATTGTACTTCATTTACGGAATGTAATCTTGTTGCTTACAAAATTGGAGATGGCACTACCGCAATCTCTAATAAGGCTTTTAAAGTTAGTGTCGAAGAGTTAGCCGCAGGCGGTAGTCTGGTTCAAACGCTGACATCTCAATTTAACAGCCCTAATCTTTTAACACAAGATGCCTTCCAGACTTCCGTGGGGTTTTTAAATAGTTTCAATGGATTACTCGGAGTCCCAGGATATAATTCTTCACTGGGGACGCCAGATCCTTTTAGTTCGAATACTAAGGTTACTGAAGTAATTGATGCAACTTCCTCTATTACAACTCGAGTAGTACATCCAACTTCACCAACAAACCCATTTTCAGGGGAAAGTTATCGTTCTGTAATACCATTATCAAATACTACTTTCTACTGTTCCGGAAACTCACCATCAGGGAACGGTGGTGTTTGGTATTATAATGGTTCTTCGTTTACACAAATCTGTTGGCTACCAGGCAATGTCAGGAATATTGAAATTTTTAATGGACAATTATATTACTCAACCGGAACAACATTGTTAACTCCTCCTTTAAATGGACCAGGTATTTATCAAGTGGGAACCGGATTGCCAACCACATTGCAAAGTCCAAGGCAGGTAATTGGTGGCCTTGGAGGATCTCCATATGCGTTTTCTATTAGCCCTGACAGTTGTACGGCATACATAGCTGATGACCGTTCCACATCCAGTGGAGGCGGTATACAAAAATGGAGAAAGTCAGGTGGCTTTTGGTCACTATCATATACATTAACGAATCTACAAGATGGAACAAATGGTGCGAGGGGTTTGGTTGTTGATTATTCCGGTTCAAATCCTGTCATTTATGCTACAACAGCAAGAAGTAGTGGGTCATCAGACAATAAAATTGTGAGAATAGTTGACAATGGTGTTTCCTCTGTAGGAACTTTACTCAGAACTGCCGGTTCTAATTATGTTTTTAGAGGTATTGACTTTACACCTAACTCCTACAAAACAATAACCATCTCTCAACAACCCGTCGGATTTTCAGCGTGTCTTAATGTGTCTGGTCAACAATTATCTGTAACTGCTGCCGTTACAGGATCAATCTCTTATCAATGGTACAGAAATACATCCAATGAATATTGTGGTGCAACACTTATTACAAGCGCAACTTCATCATCATATACCCCCCCCGTATCTTCAGTAGGTACCATTTACTACTTTGTAAAAATTATCAATAATTGTGCTACAATAAAAAACAGTGATATTGTAGCAGTTTCTGTAAATGAATGCTGGGCAAACACTCAGTTTCCCGGTTCCGGAACAATTTGTGAGGGCGAAAGCTTTAATGTGTATGGTCAGGTCTATATACCCGGACTTACGGATGTTGCAGGCAATCAAACTCAAATTGTTGCAGAGCTTGGATATAGTTCATCAAATACAAACCCTAATTCAGGCTCGTGGACTTGGTCCGGCACCGCATCTTTTAATAAAAAAATCGGTAACAATTATGAGTATGTAAAAGCACTAAGTTTGCCTGCGGGGACATATTACTATGCTTACAGGTATAGTAGAGTGTCAAATCCAGGACAGTACTTCTATGGAGGATACAGTAATTCGGGCACCGGCACATGGGATAGTTGGACAGTTAATAACAATGGAGGTGGAGTCTTTGTTGGAACCTCAACGCTAAACGGAGGGGCAAGCTCTGGCGGTATAGATGCAAGTAGTAAGGCCTGGGGTTTATACAACTCTGCTGCTACCGCCGAAGCTGTCCGAAATTTCTCTGTACTTACTGTGGGTCAGACAGTCCAGGTGGATATTGACAATGGGTTTGTGAATTCAGGCGGCACTGTTGGATTTTCACTTCAAAATGCAAGCGGTAATAATGTCTGGGAATTTTATTTCGCTGGCGGAGCAACAAGCTACACCATTAATGCTGTGAGCGTTTCTCCTACTGTAAATATACCATATACTCCTAACGGTATTAGAATTACTTTTACATTAACTTCAAGTTTATCTTACTCTGCCACAATTCAACAACTAAATGGAGGTTCTGTATATGGCCCTTTTACCGGAACGCTTCTTCTGCCTGCAGGGGGAAGAAATATAACGCGATTTCGGGCGTTTAATTATCAAGCGGGAAATACAGAGGATTATCACTTTTTCTTCAATAACTTAAACGTCGCATATAATAATGACAATGCTTCTTTTTATTCCAATGGAAGCATGTCTAATGGAACAATTTCACCTAATCCAACTGTTGGTGGTATTTGGAATGGAACAAACAACATAAGTGGGGTGTTGGTTGTTAATCCAATTCAAACAATAACTTTAAGTCCCTCTCCTTTGTGTTCCGGAGCGAATGTGACACTGAGCGGATCAGGAGCCAGTCTTTATGAGTTTTTTCTTAACGGAGAATCACAAGGTGCACCATCAACTTCGTCTTCACAAACATTTACTTCTTTGAGTAAAGATGATCAGGTTTGTGTTCGAGGATACTCCGGAACAGGCCCCACAATGGATGGTAACATTACCGAACCTTTTTGGGGAGCTCCAATTGTAACTTCAAATGGAGGGCCAGCCAGCTCTGTAGGTAACAACAGAATCAATGCTATTTATGCCAATAATCAGTTTGGGTATTTATCCTTAGCCATCGCAGGAAACTTGTTGAATTCAACCAATACACTGATCGATCAAAAAATATTAATTTTTATTGACAGTAAAACAGGAGGTTACAACAACTTGTCCAGTTGGACAAGCAGAAGCAATGCACCAAATTTATCAGTTGAAAATTTAAATTCTTCAATTGTTTTTGATGCAGGCTTTGATCCTGATTTCATTTTGTGTATTGGTACAGATAATTCAGGAGTTGTTTTCGTTGACTTTTATAATATGGGCACTAATGCCAATACCTATGTTGGAAGTTCTTCTGCCAATTCTTCTTTAGTTGCATTCTTGTCAAATTCAGGATCAACAGATTACTCCAAAGGTTTTGAGTTGAGAATACCTAATTATTTTTTTGGTTCAATAACATCTTCAATTAAGTTATTTCCGATGATAGTCAATACGCCATTTAATGATGGTGTAAACAACGGTACTATTGTTTCCAATCAGTTCCTTTCGCCAGCAGGTTCCGGAGAGGGCTCATATGGAAGCGGATCGATTTCATTCAGCTCATTAGCCCCAGGCCCTGTAAGCTTTTCCATTTCTTCCGCTTGTTATGATGAAGAGTGTTTGACGGTAAAGGAATCTCCAACGGTTTCTTCTCCTTCGTCTGTGTGTGTTGGTGATCAAATAACACTTTCACCGACTAGTGGAGGTACTTGGTCGAGCGGCAATACAGGTTATGCTACTGTTACCAATGCCGGAGTTGTAACAGGGGTTGCAGGCGGTTCCACGTCTTTTACGTTTACAACAGACGATGGATGCAGCAGTTCAACCGGGAATGTGAATGTTAAAGAAGTAAAAACATCAGAAATACAAACAAATTAATTGAAATAAAAAAGAATAACACTAATAATATTTTTAAAAAAATAAATTTAAATGCAGTCATTGATAAATAAATCAATAAGATTATGAAAAAACAAGTAAAAGGAATTGTCGCAGCCGCATTGCTTTTGTTCTCCTTCTCTCTTGGGGCAAGAGCACAGCAAAATGTTTGTTATGGTGCAACAAATAAAATTTACAAGGTGGATTATGATCCTACATTGTCAACTGCTGAGTCCGGAGACGGAGCTTCGCAGGGAAGTTCAGGATCTGTCTATACTTGGACAATTTCCACCGGCTTCGCCGGAACAATCAATGGATCTACCGTATCCACGTTGAATGGAAGTCAACTGAACTCGATTACTGTTGATTGGGGTACAACTCCATCAGGAACTACATACACTATTACAGTTAAAGAGGAAAGAGGAGGCTGTTCTTCTACCAAAACATTAACAGTTACTGTAAATGCAATACCATCTACACCAACGATTACGCCTACTGCTCCGACCTGTTCATCAGCTGGCAGCAGTACGATCAGTAATTATGATGCTGCGTTGACCTATATGTTTACTCCTGCTGGTCCGAGTGTTGGAACGGGTGGAGCGATTACGGGTATGACTGTTGGAACGAGCTACACGGTAACGGCATCGAATACAAACTGTACGAGTGCATCGAGTGCATCATTCAGCAATGCTGCGCAGTTGACGACACCATCTACACCAACGA